>NZ_JBGCUL010001170.1:0-1269 GCF_054177685.1 Pseudomonas sp. P5_A2_2 | reverse complement strand
GCCTGAGCCTGCCGATGCGCCTGCTCGATCGGGTACTCAAGGGCCAGAAGGTTCCCGAGCGCTGCGTGCCGTTGCAGCATCGCGCCGGCGATCAACTGGTGCTGCTGGATTCGTCCTGGCACGCCAGCTTCTTCCCCCTGGCCGAGCAACTCAAGCGTGACGGGGTCGGCATCATTTCGGTGATCTACGACCTGATTCCCCTGACCCACCCGCAGTTCTGCGACGCAGGATTGGTGAAGGTGTTCAACGAATGGTTCGACTGGATCGCCCGCACCGCCGATGGTTATGTGGCGATATCGACCACGATCCGCGACCAGGTTCGCCAGGAGATGACCCGCAGGATCGGCTCCACGCAGGTGCAGCAACGCTGGTTCGACTACTTTCACCTCGGCTCCGAACTTGACCTGACCGATGCCCGGTCCGCCGTCGACCCGGGGCTGCTGCAGATGTTCAAGACGCCGGACCCTGTGTTTCTGATGGTCAGCACCATCGAGCCGCGCAAGAACCATGCGTATCTGCTGGACGCGTTCGAGCGCGCCTGGGCGGCCGGGTCCAAGGCCCGGTTGTGCATCGTCGGCAAGATCGGCTGGAAGTGCGAGGCGCTGATCGAGCGTATCCGCCAGCATCCGCAATTGAACCAGCGCCTGTTCATGTTCAACACACTTTCGGACAAGAGCCTGGAACACGCCTATTCCCACGCGACATCGCTGGTGTTCCCGTCCTACGTCGAAGGGTTTGGTTTGCCCCTGGTGGAGGCCATGCAGCGAGGCCTGCCGGCCATGGCCAGCGACATCCCGGTGTTCCGCGAAATCGGTGGCGAGTACATGGCGTATTTCGACCTCGCCGACCCGCAGAACCTGGCCGACCTGGTCACCGACATGGAAAGCGGTGGCGCATTTCCCGCCCCCCTCAACCTGGATAACTGGCGTTGGCTGAGCTGGCGCGAGGCGAGTGCGCAACTGGTCGGACGCGTCCAGCGCAACCTGCACAGCGATGCGAAGGTGCCTGAGAGGCAGCATGCGCATTGCCCTTAACGCCCGCATCCTCCAGGCGCCGCGCACCGGCATCGGCCACTACGTCGCCGAACTGGCGAACGCCCTGGCGGGTGAACCGGATATTGAACTGGCGCTGTTTCATGGCTGGGGCTGGAGTGCTGTGCTGCCTGAAGCGGCCATGCCCGGTTATTCCCGACTGACGCCATTGCTGCGGCAGATTCCGGGGGCCTATCAGGCCCGACGGTGGCTGGAGCAGAAACGCTTCGATCAAGGC
>NZ_JBGCUL010001169.1:0-1271 GCF_054177685.1 Pseudomonas sp. P5_A2_2 | reverse complement strand
ATGACCGATGAACTGCAGGCTGAGCCGGTTGAATTCGGTGATGGTCTGCGGCGGGATCTGCACGGTCCGGGTCTGTACTTTACCGGCCTCTTCTTTCGGGAGAGGCAGGCTGGCGGCCACTTGATCGTTGATCAGCACGTTGATTTGCGAAAGATCGGCCAGCAGCGCCGGTGAGTAGCTGTACTGCAGCGTGACCTGCGCAGCCGTGACGACTTCATCGGCGCGCACATCGAAATTCACGCTGTCGGTAGCCTCCACGCCTTTAAGGGTCATCGAATAGCTTTTGCCCAGCTCCTTGAGGGTGCGGGTATAGCTGTTGCCCGGGGCATCGGTCCCCGGCAACGATGCGACCGGCATCAGCGCCGTGTCCGTGGCGCTGATTGGGGCGGCAGCACTCAAGGCACAGCCGCTCCAGCCCGCTAGCGAGCAGGCGATCAGCATGAGTGAGCGACGAGGAAGAAAGGTCTGGCGAGTGGAAGGCTTCAAGATCGTTGCGTGTCCGCGGTGGAGTCAATAGGTGATGGAGCGACCGGGCGTTTGCGCAGTAGCGCGTGGCTGTCCTTCAGGGTTACAACGAACAAGCGCAGGATGGCGCGCAAGCCAATGCTGCTGACCTCGCGCAACGCCGACATGGGCGCGTCAAGGCGGCCGTTACCCCAGGTGTTGGCCCAGGTGTCGGCCCGTGAAAAGGTCAGTCGCACCAGCTCACTTTGCTGGCGCAGGGTCAAAGCCTCGAATTGCACGCCCGTCACGTTGTCGTTGCTGAAGATCGTTCTTGCGGGAAAAAGGCTTGAGGGAGGTGTGCGCAAAATGCACAGCCGTACCTTCTCATCGACGCTGAGCTGAACCTGCGGTGGCAGTGCCAGACCCACGCCGTTTTGTGAGAAGTCCTGGGTTTTGCAATCGAACGAGGTGCCGTCTTCGCGATAGACGCGCACAGGCAGGTCTGCGGGCACCCGGGGTTCGTTACGCACCTGAGAGGACTCAGTGGCCACCGCCACGGCAGTGCTGACGATGATGATGTTGTACACAGTCCAGGCCAGGTTGATCAGCAGGGTCGTGACCTGGGCCGAATCACTTCCGATCAGTTTCACCACGCCGATCACCAGGCCGATCATGTTCAAGGTCAGCAGGACGATGTAAGGCCGCGCGAGCTTCCAGTCGAAATAGTCCTCCTCGATGGTGCCGCCCTTGTCGGTCACGTTGAACTTGCCCAGCGAAGGGCTGATCAGGGCCAACAGTACCGGTCGCATGATGTACCAGGCCAACAC
>NZ_JBGCUL010001168.1:0-1273 GCF_054177685.1 Pseudomonas sp. P5_A2_2 | reverse complement strand
CGTCGAAATCTTTCGGTGTGATACCCAGCAGCATGTCGCGCACGCAGCCGCCAACCAGGTAAGCCTGATAACCGGCGCTCTGCAGGCGTTCAACGATATTCACCGCGTAACGGCTGAATTGCGCCTTTTGCAGCGAATGTTGGCCGCTGTTAAGCACTTCAGGCGTGCTGCGAATGTGTTGCGTAGGACGCTTGGGAGAACGGAATGACTGGAACAGCTTCTTCAGCATGGGATGCACTGTTTGAAGGAATATTCGGCCATAACAGAAGAATGACCGCATGATGGGCGGGGATTCTAGCATTTAGTCGGGGGATGGTGTAGGACACAGCAGATATGAGCTGTAGGCCGCAGGTTGTAGGAGCGAGCTTGCTCGCGAAAAGCGCAAGAGCGGTGCGGGGTGTCTGGTTTTACGCGTTATCGTTCACGACCATCGCGAGCCAGCTCGCTCCTACGGTAAGCAGGTGCGCAGATTCTGGAATCGCAGAAACCACAAGGGGAGCCGAAGCTCCCCAAGAAGTAGTTGCATGCTCTATTTTTATTTTTGGTTTCGGGCTTCTTGTTTTTGTTGAGTGCCCTCGTCATGAAGCTTTCCTTCATGACCCTCCCAATCGGGAGCCAAGAGCAAACGGATTGCTTTGGTCGCTGAATTGCAGTGATCTTTCGATCCAACCAGTACAGGCTCTGTCTTAAGACAGCTTTTTGTTGTTCTCGGCCTGGTCGTGGGGCAAGCCCCAAATACAACGCCTCTCCAAAAGAATCAGTTAGCTGCGCCTCTCGCCGTCTTGTTTTTATTGTGCGTGAGTCGATTCGTCTTATTTTTATTGTCTTGTGCATTGCTTGTTATTGTTCTTGTACCAAACATATAGCAGGGTGCGTGCCAACTTTTGCGAAACCCAATAAAACAAGGGGTTAGACCGGTCGGTAGGCATTTCGAGGGCCAAAAAAAGCCGGGGCTTCGTTACCGTAAGCCCCGGCTTCTGTTACGTGAAAAAGCTGAGGTAACAGTTTTTTCAGAAAGTCACGTGTTACCCGCACATGAGACAGGTACGGTTCAGCTTTCGCTGGCCACCCCGGTCTTGCGCCGCGGGATGCCCAGGCGCTGACGGCGCTCCCACAGGCATTTGCGGCTGACCCCGAGTTTGCGGGCCAGCTCGGTTTCGGTCATGTGGTCCTGATGCTCGAGTACGAAATGCTGGAAGTAGTCTTCCAGGGAGAGGTCTTCGGTCGGCTCGTGGTTGCTGTTACTGGCATTGCCATTGCCCTGTTGTGGGGG
>NZ_JBGCUL010001167.1:0-1276 GCF_054177685.1 Pseudomonas sp. P5_A2_2 | reverse complement strand
GTTTCGTCGTTGCGCCCAGCGGTGTAGGTGAATTGCCGACCGCTGGCGGTGATGGTTTTGCGGATGGCCATCAGCGATTCGGCCATGTCGGTCCAGCCGGCGTCGAATTCGAGCCGCCCTTTGTGAATCACGTCGTAGGCCTTTAGCACCAGGCGGGTTTTCACCTCCGGCGAATAACTGAAGGTCACCACGTTCGGGAAGAACTGGCGCACCAGCTGCGCCACGCCCGAGCCCATGCCGGTGATGTCGTTGCCGATGTAGGTCACCCAGTAACGCATCGTCACCTAGCGGATGGCCTCGGCTTGCGCGGCAAAGTCCATACCGCGGAACTGATGCCGCTCGAGCACGCGGAACTTGCCGCCCGGGACCATTGGCGGGGTCACCACCAGGCCCGAGCTGTCGCCGGTTTCCGCCGGGGCGTAGCCCACCCAAACCTGCCGATCTGCAAACGGCCGCGCGGCGAACGGCTTGTAGTCCTCCGACCACTCCACCCAACTGTCGACCATGCAGGGCTGCAACACGTTGAGCGGGAAGATGCTTGCGCCGTCGTCGACGAACTGGCACATGAGCAGGTTGGCGAAGGCGTCTGCGTTGTACTCCAGCCGCAGCTCTTCAAGATCGAAGAGATCACAGCCGCGCTGCTCGGCATCGAGGATGGTGACGATCTGGCGCCAGATGCGGTCCTCGCACAGTCGGCCCTGCTGCAGGTTGTCGTGGGACACGTCTAATGTGAGCCATTGCGCCGCCGGTTTACCCTTGTTGAAGCGCTCGCCGGTCCAGAATGTGTAGGCCTCATGGGCCATGCTCGACGGTGTTGAAAAGTAGGTGCGCCGGTATTGCTTCTACATCGCCATGCCGCTGGCGACTTTGTTCAGTTCGTTGAACTTGAACGTCCAGAAGAATTCGTCGAAGTAGAAATTACCGTGAGGGGGATTTGATCTGGCAAGGGAGAAAGCCCGGATCGACAAAGCCGACTTCCAAATGCGCGATTTGCGGGCAAAAGCAGCTAYTGATAAGGAAGAGTCGACCGGCAACATTCAAGAGGCGACGGACCAACTGGGTCACACCACCGTCGTGATGACCGAGCATTACATCCGTAATCGAAAAGGTAAGAAAGTGACGTCGACAAAATAGGAATTGCGGCAAGATTCAAAAATTGCGGCAATAAAAACTAAGGGCCTGCATGAGGTATCTCACGCAAGCCCTTGATATTCATGGTGCCCGAAGCCGGAATCGAACCGGCACGCCCTTACGAGCGGGGGATTTTAAGTCCGTT
>NZ_JBGCUL010001166.1:0-1277 GCF_054177685.1 Pseudomonas sp. P5_A2_2 | reverse complement strand
GTCGGTACGCCGGCAGCGATCATGGCGTGCTTGGCCGATACCTTGTCGCCCATCAGGCGAATGGTTTCGGCTTTCGGGCCAATGAACGCGAAGCCGGATTTCTCGACCTGTTCGGCGAAGTCGGCGTTTTCCGCAAGGAAACCGTAGCCTGGGTGAATGGCGGTGGCGCCAGTCACTTCGGCCGCGGCGATGATTGCCGGAATGTGCAGGTAGGAGTGGGCGGCCGATGCCGGACCGATGCAGACGGATTCGTCTGCCAGGCCCAGGTGCATCAGTTCCTTGTCAGCCTTGGAGTAAACGGCGACGGTCTTGATGCCCATTTCTTTGCAGGCGCGCAGGATCCGCAGGGCGATCTCACCGCGGTTGGCGATCAGAACTTTTTCCAACTTCGCAGTCATCAAAGGCTCTCCGCGGTTCAAACGATGGTGAACAGCGGTTGGTCGTACTCAACCGGCTGGCCGTCTTCGACGAGGATGGATTCGATCACACCGCTGGTTTCAGCTTCGATGTGGTTCATCATCTTCATGGCTTCAACGATGCACAGGGTGTCGCCTTTCTTC
Source organism: Pseudomonas sp. P5_A2_2 (assembly GCF_054177685.1). Lineage (NCBI taxonomy): Bacteria > Pseudomonadati > Pseudomonadota > Gammaproteobacteria > Pseudomonadales > Pseudomonadaceae > Pseudomonas > Pseudomonas sp. P5_A2_2. The sequence goes on along the minus strand of NZ_JBGCUL010001166.1, from coordinate 717 downwards.
ACGGTCTGGCCGACTTCCACGAAGGATGGCGAGGATGGCGAAGACTTGCGATAGAACGTACCGACCATCGGCGAACGGGCAACGGCGCCGTTCAATGCTGGAGCGGCGGCGGCAGCAGGTGCAGCAGCGGCAGCCGGAGCAGCGGCAGCGACAGGCGCGGCAGCCGGAGCATGCATTGGAGCCGGCGCGTAGTACTGCTGAGCCGGGGTCTTGCTATGACGGCTGATGCGTACGGACTCTTCGCCTTCCTTGATCTCGAGCTCGTCGATGCCGGACTCTTCCAGCAATTCGATCAGTTTCTTAACTTTACGGATATCCATGAATCATCAACTCCCAAGGGTCGGTCAGGGGCGGTTAACTTGTTGTTCAAGCTGTTCCAGGGCGGCCTCCAGGGCCAGTCGATAACCGCTGGCGCCAAGGCCGCAGATCACTCCCACCGCTACGTCGGAGAAGTAAGAGTGATGGCGGAAAGGTTCGCGTTTGTGCACGTTAGACAAATGCACTTCGATGAATGGGATGCTCACCGCCAGCAGCGCGTCACGTAATGCGACACTTGTATGTGTAAAAGCTGCTGGGTTGATCAGAATGAAGTCCACGCCTTCGCTGCGGGCAGCGTGAATGCGGTCGATCAATTCGTACTCGGCATTGCTTTGCAGGTGCAGCAAATGGTGACCGGCTTCGCGGGCACGGCGTTCCAGGTCCTGGTTGATCTGCGCC
>NZ_JBGCUL010001165.1:0-1277 GCF_054177685.1 Pseudomonas sp. P5_A2_2 | reverse complement strand
GAAGAAGCCCAGGTAGATCAGCATCACGAACAGCAGCGGTAACACCGCCCCTAGCACGCCGAATTGCGCCCGGCTCTGGATCATTTGCGGAATGCCCAGCTTCGGTCCCTGGGCCGAATGGGAGGCCATGAAAATCGCCCCCAGCAACGAGCCGATGATGATCGCCAGCGCACTCCAGAACAGGTTGAGCCCCATCACCACCGGCAACACGCCGGAGGCGATGGTGGTGATGTTCATGTTGGCGCCGAACCAGATATAGAACAGCGAACCCGGCTTGCCGTGGCGTTCGGTCTCGGGGATGAAATCGATGCTTCTTTTTTCGACTTGCATGACGATCACTCCTGAGTCCGGACGAGACGGGATTGCAGACGGGCGATGGTGCTTTGCAGTTCATGGGGCTGGTGGGCAAACAGGTCCGGCTGCTCGGGGACCAGGCTGATGTAATCGCGGTGTTCCAGGGCGCGCTGGCACTGGGTCGTGGTGAGGATTTCCAGCGCGTAGACCCAGTTGGCCAGGATCAGCAGGGCCGAGTAATGCCCGGCCCCGGTGGTCGTGGTGCAGGCATCGCTGACCAGGCGCACGCGATAACCCAGGGCGAAGGCATCGAACACGCTGGTCAGCACGCAGACGTCGGTCAGCACGCCGCAGACGATCAGCGTGTCGACCTCCATTGCCTTGAGTCGGGCATCGAGGTCGGTGCGGTGAAAGGCACTGTAACGGCCCTTGTCGATGATCAATTCACCGGGCTGTGGCGTCAGCGACCCGATGATTTCCACTTGCCGGGTGCCGGCGCGGTAACTGCCGGGGCCACCGTCGGCGGCCAGGGGTTCGCCGTGGGGCAGGTCACTGCCGTCGGCTTGATTGATGTGGCGGGTATAGATGACAGGCATCCGCTGATGGCGGGCGGTATCGAGCAGGGCGGCGGTATGGGCGACCACCCTGTCGAAGTTTTCCAGGACGAAGCCGTCCTCCTGCTGCATGTCGATGATCAACAGCACGTTGTTATTGTTCATTGGGCAAACCTGATCAAGGCGAAACACGATGCACCGTACGCGCCATGCAATGGCGAGACGCGGGGTGCGTGATTGGCTGTTCGGGTGGGCTCAGTGAACTATTTGCCAGAAGCCGTTCTGCTTGGCCGAAACGCTGGCGCGCAGGCGCTTGAAATGCAGGTGCGAAGCGGTCCATCCGCCGCGCAGGTAAGCCCGCGCGGCGCTGGAGGGAAGGGCGAGTGATGGGAGACGACCAGTCATCATTGGAATCGACCTTTGTAGGAG
>NZ_JBGCUL010000048.1:0-14138 GCF_054177685.1 Pseudomonas sp. P5_A2_2 | reverse complement strand
GCTGACACACCTTCGCGAGCAGGCTCGCTCCTACAAGGGATCTTCATTGGTCCGACTGACTGCGTTCAACTTTTGACCCGGCGTGCCGTTAAAGCTTTTAACCACGCTAACAAAATCAAAAGAGTGAACGTCATGCGCATGAGCCTCAAGGCCAAAGTCCTGTCCCTTGCCGTCCTTCCGGTGTTGCTGTTTGCGCTGGTCATCAGCCTGACCACGCTGTTCATTCTGCAGGATCAGGCGCGCAAGGAAGTCGAGCAGACCCGCGAGCGCCTGCTCAGCGATGCCAAGGCGACCTTGCAAAGCTACGTGGCCGTGGCCATGACCACGATCAAACCGCTCTACGACGCGGCCGCGCCCGGCGATGAGACGGCGCGGGCCCAGGTGATCAAGCTGCTGTCGAGCATCACCTATGGCAAGGACGGCTACTTCTTCGGCTACGACTCCAACACCGTGCGCCTGTTCAAGGCCAACAGCCCCGAAGGCGTGGGCCAGAGCTTCAAGGACAACCGCGACCCGAACGGTGTCTACGTCAACCGCGACCTGGTGAAAGTCGCCAGGGACGGTACGCACTACCTGCAATACAGCTCGCCATTGCCCGGCAATACCCAGGTGCTGGTGCCCAAGCTCGGTTACACCGAATACCTGCCGAAGTGGGACATGGCGGTCGGCACCTCGGTCAACCTCGACGGCATCGAAGCGCAAGTGGCGGTGGTCGAAGCCAAGGTCCAGGAGCGCATGCAAGGCATGGTGCTGAGCATCGTCGGCGTGGCGATCGTGGTGCTGTTGGTGATCGCTGCCGCCGGGATGTTGCTGGCCAACACCATTCTGCGTCCGCTGCATCTGATGAAAGCCAACCTCGACGACATTGCGGCAGGCGAGGGCGACCTGACCCGCCGCCTGACCATCACCAGCCAGGACGAACTCGGTGAGCTGGCCGGCTCGTTCAACCGTTTCGTCGACAAGATCCACGGCCTGGTACGGCAGATCACCGAAATGACCTCGCAACTGACCGGGCTGGTGAATCAGGTGTCCGACCAGGCCAATCGCTCGGACCAGGCCATGGAGCGGCAGCGCCATGAGACCGATCAGGTGGCCACGGCGATCAACGAAATGTCGGCCGCCGCCCAGGAAGTGGCCAAGAGCGCGCAGAGCGCCGCGGTCGCCGCCCAGCAGACCGACGAAGAAGGGCAGGCAGCCAAGCGTGTGGTGGCCGGCAGCATCGAGAAAATTCATGCGTTGGTGGACGACATCCGCAGCAGCGGCGTGTCCCTGGACAGCCTGCAAAAAGACGTGTCGTCGATTGTCAGCGTGCTCGGGGTGATTCGCTCGATTGCCGAGCAGACCAACCTGCTGGCGCTCAACGCGGCCATCGAAGCCGCCCGCGCCGGTGAGGCCGGGCGCGGCTTTGCGGTGGTGGCCGATGAAGTGCGGGCGCTGGCCAGCCGCACGCAAATCAGCACCCAGGAAATCCAGGGCATGATCGACCGCTTGCAGGCCGGCACCCGGTCGGCGGTGGAGGCGATGCGTCGTTCCAGCGAAGCCGGCGACGGCACCTCGGCCCAGGCCAACGAGGCGGGGGCTTCGCTGGACGCCATGGCGCAGCTGATCGCGACCATCAATTCGATGAACGCGCAGATCGCCAGTGCCGCCGAAGAACAGACCGCCGTGGCCGAAGAGATCAATCGCAGCGTGCATCAGATTGCCGTGGCGGYGGACAGCGTCGCCGACGAAACCCAGCTCGGCGCGCAGACTTCCCGTAGCCTGGCCGACCTCGGTCAGCGCCTGGGCGGTCTGGTGGGGCAATTCCGGATCTGACTGGTTTGCAACCTGTGGGAGCGAGCTTGCTCGCGATGGCGGCAGCACATTCAGCATTGATGTTGGCTGAGCCACCGCTATCGTCGGAGCGCCGCCCGGAGCAAGCTCGCTCCCACAGGGAAAGTGGGGTTCGGAACCTGCCGGGCAACCAGCCTGGACGGAGTTCCACGCACCTTTCGACTCAACTCCTACACTTGGTAAGGCGGGTTACATCGCAAGCCCCCCGACGACCACTACCCTAGGAGTCAACCCCATGACCGACCGTAAATGCGATTGTCCGAAGTGTTCGTGCAAGCTCGGCGAGCACCCGATCGTGCGCCACGGCAAGCACTATTGCTGCGAAGCCTGTGCCAAGCATCACGAGCATGGCGAAGAGTGCGCTTCCCAAGGCTGCAAGTGTGCCCACTGATAACCACGGCATACGCAAAAGTGGAGCCTAGTCCGGCTCCACTTCGAGCCTGAGGCTGTCATCTTCCAGGCGTACGCTGTGGCGGACGGTGCCTTGCAGGCGCCGGCCTTCGACCCGCACCACCAATGTCTTCGCTTGCTCCAGATCTTCCGGCAGTGGTGCCAGGACGCGTATGGCGAAGCAAAATGGGTCATTTTCGACCTGTTCCAGTCCAATCAGGCACTCGGCGCTTTTGCTGGTGCGCCCCGATAGCGTGTCCAGACCGTAGTCCAGCCGGGCAGGGCTGCTGACAGGTGTCGCGGTCATTTTCATTCTCCCCCGATCCTGATGGTTGCCTGTGATCAGTTCGCCGGCCGCCACTTGACGTTTTCCACGCCGAACTTTTCTGCCATTGGCTTGCTGGTCTTTTGCACCTTCTCGCGTCCGAATCGGGGGATCCGCCCCACCCCTGCGTCGCAGCTCGCCCAATGCCAGGCTTCTGCGTTATCCATTTTTTCCAGGCGGATAATGAATGATTTTGGAGCGCCATGGAGGGTGTACTCGATGACGAATAATTTTGCACTGTTCATAAAGCTCCGGTTCCTCCCTGTTGTACATAAAAGGATCGCGCGCCATCTGGAAAATTCATTCGGTTTGTCGGACGGCGGCGGTTGCTGGCGACAAGTTCGGTGCCTCGTTACCATGGGGCCTTCCCGCCCCCCAATGAACATAGACCATGGCCCTCGCCGCACCCCCTGACCTGAGTGACACCGATGTGCCCGTGCAACCGCTGGCTCGCACCTATCCGCGCGGGTTGTACATCGAGCCTCACGAGCACGTCTGGGGCCAGTTGCTGTATGCGATGAGCGGGGTGATGTGGGTCGAGACGCCGCACGAGGCGCTGGTGGTGCCGCCGCAGCGGGCGGTGTGGTTGCCGCCTGGCGTACTTCATGGAATTCGCGTGGTGTCCGACCTGCAAATGCGCAATATCTACTTGCGCCCGTCCCTGGCGGCGACCCTGGATGACAGCGTGCAAGTCATTGAGGTCGGCGGCTTGCTGCGTGAGCTCATCGTCGGTCTGGTGGAGCAGGGCAATGACGGGGCGCCCGAGTATTACGACGCGCTGGTGGGCCTGGCGCTGCTGGAGCTCAAGCGCGCCAGGCGTTCGCTGCTGAAAATTCCGCTGCCGGACGATTCCGACCGGCGATTGATGAATTTGTGTCAGGCGGTCATGGCTGCGCCTTCACTGGATATTCCTTTCGAACAGCATGCGGATAACGCCGGTGCCAGCGTGCGCACCCTCGCGCGGCTGTTCAAGGACGGTCTGGGCATGGGCTTCGCCGAGTGGCGGCGTCAGGTGCAACTGGCGACGGCGGTAGCCGAATTGATCCAGGGCGTGCCGGTCAGTGCGATTGCCCGGGAGCTGGGCTATTCGCCGAGCAGCTTCAGCGACATGTTTCGTCGTGAACTGGGCGTTGCCCCTTCGCAGTTTCCGGTGGCGCAACACCAGGACTGAATTCGCCGAGGCCGGGCTTTGGCCGAAATTCAGAAGCACTTGGCCGATGCTCAAAGGTGTCGCCCTCTAGACTCAGCGCATACCTCAATTGCCCCCGGAGTCTGCCATGAACTACCTCGTGTCTGTGGCCATCGGTCTGGGTGTCGGTCTGCTCTACGGCGCCCTGGATTTTCGTTCCCCCGCACCCCCGGCCATCGCGTTGGTAGGCCTGCTTGGCATGCTCGCCGGCGAAAAACTCTGGCCGATGGGCCGAGAACTGGTGGCTGGCTGGATCTCCTGAACCCTTTCTTTATTCAATGGACACGCCCATGAAAGCTCTGCAATTCGACAAAACCGGCGATCTCTCGGCCCTGCGCTACGTCGAGGTGCCGACCCCCGTGCCCGGCGCCGATGAAGTGCTGGTCCAGATCAAGGCCGCCGGCCTCAACCCCAGCGATGTGAAGAACGTGCTGGGACGTTTTCCCTACACCACCTTGCCGCGGATTCCCGGTCGTGACTTTGCCGGTGTTGTCGTGGCCGGCCCGCAGGCGCTGATCGGTCAGGAAGTCTGGGGCACGGGCAAGGAACTGGGCTTTTTCGCCGACGGTTCCCACGCGCAGTTCGTCAAGCTGCCGGCCAACGGCGTGGCGCTCAAACCCACGCACCTGAGCTTCGCCCAGGCCGCCAGCCTCGGCGTTCCGTACACCACGGCGTGGGATGCGCTGGAGCGCAGCCTGGTGACGGCCGAAACCCGATTGCTGGTCATCGGTGGCGGGGCGGTCGGCAGTGCCGCGCTGGCCCTGGCCAAGGTGCGCGGTGCCCGGGTGCTGGCAGCCGCGCGGCGTCCGGAGCAGGTCAAGGACTTGCAGGATCAGGGCTATCAGACCCTGCAACTGGATAAACCCGAAGACCTCGGGGCTCAGGTCAACGCCGTGTATGCCGGCGGCGCCGACGTGATTTTCGACACCACCGGTTTCTGGCTGCCGGCCTCGGTGCCAGCCCTGGCCGCGTTCGGCCGTATCGCAATCATCGCGGCGCCGGTGGACGGTCACGTGCAGTTGCCGGCCCTGGCGTTGTATCGCAAGGGTGGCTCAGTGGTGGGGATCAACTCGTTGTTGTACGGGGTACAGGCGTGTGCGGCGATGCTCGAGCAGTTCGGCCGGTTTTTCGATCAGGAATTGTTGCCATTGCCGCAAGGGTTGTTCGAATCGCCTCTGGCCGAAGGCCTGGAGCGTTATGCCGAGGTGAATCAGGGCAGCGGCGACAAGGTGATTCTGCTGCCTTAACCGCTCCCACAAAGTCCATGGCTGTGYACCGCCTTGCGCATGCTTCGCTCTGCTAGAATCGGCCCCATTGACCCAATGAGGTACCCCTATGAGCGAGCCGATTCGCCTGACCCAATACAGCCACGGCGCCGGTTGCGGTTGCAAGATTTCCCCCCAGGTGCTGGAAGTGATCCTGGCCGGCAGCGGGGCGCAGAACCTCGACCCGAAACTCTGGGTCGGCAACGCCTCGCGCGACGACGCGGCGGTGTATGCCATCGACGAAGAGCGCGGCGTGGTCTCGACCACCGACTTTTTCATGCCGATCGTCGACGATCCTTTCGATTTCGGTCGAATTGCCGCCACCAATGCCATCAGCGACATCTACGCCATGGGCGGCGATCCGTTGATGGCGATTGCGATTCTGGGCTGGCCGGTGAACGTGCTGGCCCCGGAAGTTGCCCGGGAAGTGATACGCGGCGGCCGTGCGGTGTGCGACGCGGCGGGCATCCCGCTGGCAGGCGGGCACTCCATCGACGCGCCAGAACCGATCTTTGGCCTGGCCGTCACCGGCCTGGTGGAAAAGCGCCACATGAAGCGCAACGACACCGCCACCGCCGGTTGCCTGCTCTATCTCACCAAGCCCCTGGGGATCGGCATCCTGACCACCGCCGAGAAAAAGGGCAAGTTGCGTCATGCCGACATCGGCCTGGCCCGGGACTGGATGTGCACCCTGAACAAACCCGGTAGCCGCTTCGGCAAGCTCGACGCCGTGACCGCGATGACCGACGTCACCGGTTTCGGCCTGCTCGGGCATCTGGTGGAAATGGCCGACGGCAGCCAGCTCACGGCGCGCATTGAATATGACCGCGTACCGCGCCTGCCGGGGGTGGAGTATTACCTGGAACAGGGCTGCGTACCGGGCGGGACGCTGCGCAATTTCGACAGCTATGCCAGCAAGCTCGGACGCCTTCAGGAGCTGCACAAACGCGTGCTCTGCGACCCGCAGACCAGCGGCGGCCTGCTGATTGCCGTGACGCCCGAAGGCAACGAGCAATTCCTTTCTGTGGCCGCTGAGCTGGGCCTGAGCCTGGAGCCGATCGGTGAACTGGTCGAGCGACAGAGCAACGCGGTCGAGGTGTTTTGATGTCTGTCGATTACACCGATTACCGCGACATTTTCCTCAACGACCGGCCCATGATGGACACCCGCGCGCCGGTCGAATTCAACAAGGGTTCATTCCCCGGTGTGATCAACCTGCCGTTGATGAATGACCATGAACGCCAGCGGGTCGGCACCTGCTACAAACAGCACGGCCAGCAAGCGGCCATCGTGCTGGGGCATCAACTGGTGTCGGGCGCGGTCAAGGCCGAACGCATCCAGGCCTGGGCCGATTTTGCCCGGGCGCATCCGGATGGCTTGCTGTATTGCTTTCGCGGCGGCCTGCGCTCGCAGATTGTCCAGCAATGGCTCAAGGACGAAGCCGGCATCGACTATCCACGGGTGGGTGGCGGCTACAAGGCTATGCGCACCTTCCTGCTGGACACCCTCGATCAAGCCGTGACCCAGTGCAATTTCGTTCTGCTGGGCGGGATGACCGGCACCGGCAAGACCGAGGTGCTCACGCAACTGGACAACGCCGTGGACCTTGAAGGTCATGCCAACCATCGCGGTTCCAGTTTCGGCAAGCGCGCCACGGGCCAACCCTCGAATATCGATTTCGAAAACCGCTTGGCCATCGACGTGTTGAAAAAACGCGCCCGGGGCATCGAGCAGTTCGTATTGGAAGACGAAAGCCGTGCGGTGGGCAGTTGTGCGCTGCCGTTGCCGCTGTACCAGGGCATGCAGCAGTTTCCGATGGTCTGGCTGGAAGACAGCCTTGAAGGTCGGGTCGAGCGGATCCTGCGCGACTACGTGGTGGATCTGTGCGCCGAATTCATCGGTGTGCATGGCGAGGAGGGCTTTGCGCTATTTTCCGAACGCTTGCTGGCGAGCCTGAACAATGTGCAGAAACGCCTGGGCGGCGAACGTCATCGGCGCCTGCTGGTTTTGATGGAAGAGGCATTGGCCGAGCAGGCCCGCAGTGGCGCGGTGGATCTGCACCGGGGCTGGATCGAAGGGTTGCTGCGCGAGTATTACGATCCGATGTATGCGTTCCAGCGGGAGAAAAAAGACGCGCGGATCGAGTTTGCCGGGGAGCGGGGGGCGGTTCTCGAGTATCTGCGTGAGCGGGGCAGCCAGCGGGGGTGATGTTGTTTGTGCCGGCCCCATCGCGAGCAGGCTCACTCCTACACTGGATCTGCGCCGTACACAAATACTGTGTTCACAGAAGATTACTGTAGGAGCGAGCCTGCTCGCGATGAGGCCCGATCAGGCAATGCACAACCTCAGGTCGGGCAAGTCTCTGAGCCATTATCCAGACCCTGCTTGTACACATGGCTCTGCAAACTGGCCTTGCCGTTGTGCCAGGTCAGGGTCAGCACATACAGCGAGTCGTAATCACTGGACTCCCAGTCGTCGATGATCTTCGCATCCTTGCCGGTGGCTTCGCCGGCCACCGTGTTGATCAGCTCCGGCAGGTAGCCGTGGGACCAGGCGGTGTAGATGACCGAGTTGTGATACTTGCCCTGGAGCAGTTCTTCGGCCAGGTCATCGGTGTCATTGGCGGAAAAGTTGATGTTCACCGGCAGGCCCAGCTTGATGGCGGTGGGGTTGATGGTCATCAGGGGGCGGATGTAACTGTAGGAATTGTCGAACTCGCCTTCCTCGACGTTACGGGTCGGGTTGGCCGCGAACACATAGTTGGCCTTGCCGAACTTTTCCGGCAGCAGGGTGGCCAGGCCGATGGCGCGGTTCAGGCCCTGGCAAKTGAGCTGGCCCAGGCCGCCGGCGGGTTTTTCCCCGTGGCGCAGGAACACCAGCGTCTGGGTGCCATCCATCGGTTGGGCGCGGCTTGGGCCGGACTCCAGCGACAGGAACAACGCGCTGACCACCAACAAGGCGGGCAACAAAAGGTAAGCGCGATGTTTAAAGCGTTGGGCAAAATTGAACAGGTTCATGAATAAAGGGATCTTCAGCACTATTCGGTTAAGGCTGACAAACCTTTACACCACGATTTTCCTGGTGCTTTCCATGTCGTTGAAACCGGTCCGTTTTCAAAGGAGTGGTGCTCAGAGTCCCCTGGGCCCGTTTGGTTCGATTCCGGCCAAAAACGCAGCAATGTACCGGTAACCTTCAACGGGTTGCAGCGAAGGTTATCGACAGGATATTTCGAAATAATGGACACACTACACCCGATGGCGCTGAAACCGTCGTGATCTCTTTTGATCTCCTCTATCAGCGATATCGATGGCTTCAAGGGATCGCTGGCCCGATATCTCCATTATGATCGTCACTCTCAATGTCTTCGTGGATCCAGCCCATGACCGATTTGTCCGCATTCCCCATCACCCGCAAATGGCCTGCCCAGTACCCGGAGTGGATTCAGCTGTATTCCTTGCCAACCCCCAACGGCGTCAAGGTTTCGATCATGCTCGAAGAGATCGGCCTGCCTTATGAACCGCACCGGGTCGGCTTCGACACCAATGACCAGATGTCCCCGGAATTCCTGTCGTTGAACCCCAACAACAAGATCCCGGCGATCCTCGACCCCCACGGTCCGGACGACCGGCCGCTGGCGCTGTTCGAGTCGGGGGCGATCCTGATCTACCTGGCCGACAAGAGCGGGCAACTGCTGGCCCAGGAATCGGCAGCGCGCTACGAAACGATTCAGTGGCTGATGTTCCAGATGGGCGGGATCGGTCCGATGTTCGGCCAGCTCGGCTTTTTCAACAAGTTCGCCGGCAAGGACTACGAAGACAAGCGTCCCCGTGACCGCTACGTCGAGGAAAGCAGACGCCTGCTCAAGGTACTCGACGGCCGGCTTGAAGGGCGCGACTGGATCATGGGCGAGCGCTACACCATCGCCGACATCGCCACCTTCCCGTGGGTACGCAACCTGATCGGCTTCTATGAAGCCGGCGATCTGGTGGGCATTGAAAATTTCCCTAATGTCACGCGGGTGCTGGAACGGTTCCTGGCACGGCCGGCGGTGGTGCGCGGGTTGCAGATTCCGAGCCCCGTTTCAGGTTGATACAGAACCTGTGGGAGCGGCGCACCGCCGCTCCCACAAGGGGTTGTGGTGTTTTCAGGTCGCGCCAAAAAACGGCCGGATCCCGTGATCACGGAAGTACCGTTCGATCACTTTCGGGTCCRCACACGTTTCGGCAATCGCCACATAGGTATCGGGCCGCAACAGATAAAAGCCGTTGCGCCCCAGACCCGCCGCTTCGAACGCCGGTCGCCAGTCGAACACATGCAGCGGCAGATGGTGCTCGTGGCACCAGGCGATCATCTCGTCGCTGGTGTCGCCATACACATGCACCTGCCAGGTCAGGCATTTCAGTGACTCAAAGTTATCCCCCTCACCGTCATGGGCCCAGGGCAGGCGATCGCCGCCATGCACGTGCCCGGCAACGCCCGTGCTCAATGGCATGCCCCGATAATTCAGGGTGATCTGCGACACTGTGCGAAACAGGAACTGACGGGAGGTTTCGAATGAGGTCATTTTCGGTAACAAGAACGGGGCCAGGCGCGTACGCAGCAGATCGGCAATCGGCCCGTCAGCGGTGACGAAAGTGAAGACCCGGTCGGTGGTGGCCACCAGTTTGCGGGCGAAAGCGATGCGCTCGGTTTCATAGGTGTCGAGCAGTCTGGCCTCGGCGCCGCCGCTCAACACTGCCGCCAGTTTCCAGGCCAGGTTGATGGCGTCGCCGATCCCGGTGTTCATGCCCTGGCCGCCCGCAGGACTATGGACGTGGGCAGCATCGCCCAGCAAAAACGCCCGGCCGTTGCGGAAGTGATCCGCCACCCGATGATGCACGCGGTAGGTCGAAAACCAGTTCAGTTGCTCGATCTTCACCTTCATATGCTCGATGGCCCGGCTGCTGACGTCCTCGAAACGCAGGGTCTCGGCGTGTTCGGCGCGCTCGTCGCGCACCGTGCCGATCAGGCGCGCGCGACCCGTGCCTGCCAGCGGGAACACGGCGAGGAAGTCCGCCTCGTCGAGATCCACATGCAATTCGCCGTTGAATGTCGGGCCGCTGGCCTGCACGTCGGCGACGTAGAAAATCTGCTGGTAGGTCCCGCCGGGAAACCCGGTGTCGAGGGTCTTGCGCACAATCGACCGGGCACCGTCGCATCCGGCCAGGTAACAGGCCTGGCAGATTTCCTGCTGGCCGTCGGGCAGATGCAGCGTGGCCGTGATGCCGTCCGCGGTTTGCTCGAAGCTTGCCAGTTCGGTGTTGCGTTCCACTGTGATACCGAAGGCTTCCAGGCGCTCGATCAACAGCCGTTCGTGTTCGTCCTGCGGGAAAATCTCGAGAAACGAGTAGGGGGTCAGGCCTTCACCGATCTGAGACAGGGGCAGGCGCGCCACGGGCTCACCCTTGACCCAGAAGTTGCCGGCCTTTACTTGATGGCCGTTTTGCACCACGGCGTCGTCCAGTCCGAGCTGGCGATACAGCTCCAGCGTCCGAGCCTGGACGGCCAGCGCCCGGGAGGTTGTGCCGGGGGCGGAGGTTTTGTCGACGATCCGCACGCGCACGCCCAGTTTGCTCAGCCACAACGCCAGGACCAGCCCGGTCGGGCCGGCGCCGACGATCAACACGTCGCTGCGGTGCATGAACCTGTCCTCCTCGCTGTGTGAATCAAGTATGGTCCAGTCGGGGAGGGCGGCAACCATCGGACTGCCACGGCCGTAGCGGCTGACCTGCCATTGGTCGTATGGTTAGCCCGGACCAACGGATCAGATGGAGCGACATGCAAATCAGATTGATCACAAGCGTCGGCGTGTTGCTGGTATTGGCCGGTTGCGGCAGCCAACGGACCCAGGAGCCGGCGGCGCGCACTCCGGCCCAAGTGAAGGCCGAGATTGTGCGTTTGCTGCCGGCGAAGGCTGCCGATCCCCAGGGTTGGGCCACGGATATCCAGGTGGCATTTACCGCGCAAGACATCTCGCCGACCACGAAAAACCTGTGCTCGGTGCTGGCCGTGACCGAACAGGAGTCGACTTTTCAGGTCGATCCGAGCGTGCCGGGGCTGGGCAAGATCGCCCGTGACGAGATCGACCGTCGCGCCGCCAGGGCGCACATTCCCGGCCTGCTGGTGAGCGGTGCGCTGAAGCTCGATTCGCCCAATGGCAAAAGCTACAGCGACCGCCTGAATGCCGCGCGCAGTGAAAAGGAACTGAGTGCGATTTTCGACGACTTCATCGACATGGTGCCGATGGGCAAAAAACTGTTCGGCGGCTTCAACCCGGTGCATACCGGCGGACCAATGCAGGTCGGCATTGATTTTGCCGAGCAGCAGGCCAAGGGCTATCCATACCCGGTGAAGGGTTCGATTCGTCATGAAGTGTTCACCCGGCGCGGCGGCATGTATTTCGGCATCGCGCATCTGCTTGGGTACCCGGTGAGCTACCCGCAGCCGTTGTACCGTTTTGCCGACTTCAACGCGGGTTGGTACGCCAGTCGCAACGCCGCGTTTCAGAACGCAGTGAGCCGGGCGTCCGGTATTCCGTTGGCGCTGGATGGCGATCTGGTGAACTACGGTTCGATCATGCCCGGCACCACGGAACTGGCCGTGCGCACCCTCGGCAAGCAATTGGACATGCGTAATCCGACGATCCGCGAACAACTGGAGGAGGGGAAAACCCTGGCTTTCGAAGACAGCAAACTCTATCGGCGGGTTTTCGAACTGGCCGAACGGGCCGAGGGCCGGCCGTTACCCCGTGAAGTGGTGCCGGGGATCGTGTTGCAAAGCCCGAAAATCACCCGAAAACTCACCACCGCGTGGTTCGCCAAACGGGTCGATGAACGTTACCAGCGCTGCATGGCGCGGGCAGGGAAGTAATCGCGGCGCAAAAAAAGCATAAAAAACCCGACGGGTGAGGCCGGGTTTTCGTTGAGTCCTGCGGTAAAGCACTGCATTCAGACAGCGCGGCTTTCGATCAGACGGTCGGAACCACCTTCGGCAACGCGGTTTTCCAGCAGTTTGTCAGAGCCGCCTTCAGCAACGCGGTTCTGCAGCAGTTTGTCGGAACCGCCTTCAGCGACGCGGTTTTCCAGCAGCTTGTCGGAACCGCCTTCGGCAACACGTTTTTCCAGCAGGCGATCTGAACCACCTTCGGCCACACGATTCTCGATCAGGCGATCGGAACCACCCTCGGCCACACGGCTTTCAATCAGACGATCCGAGCCGCCTTCAGCGACCACAGGTTGAGCAGARGTWGCGGCGAAAGCGTTAACTGCGAAAACCGAGAAAGCGATGCTGAGGAGGGTCTGGCGTTTCATGATGGTGTGCTCCGGGGTGCTGATGGGTGGGTATGGAGCAGATGTTACGCCGGGGATTTTTTAAGAGAACTTCATTGAAATGATGGTGACTATCGACGCAGTCAATGGATCGAACACCCCTAATGTGGGAGCGAGCTTGCTCGCGATGGCAGTCTCACATTCAACATATGTGTCGATTGACACACAGCAATCGTCGGAACGCCGCCCGGAGCAAGCTCGCTCCCACAGGTTTTCATGTGCCTGACAACGGGGTTTAAGCTTCGCTTATCTGACTCACGCTGGTGATCTGCCCATTCCAGACCATCTCGTAATGCGCCGTCTGCACAATCGACGAAACAGGCCGCGGCGTCATCAGCGCCCAACAATGACTGCCCGGCATCCGCACCGAGTGATAACGCAGTCCAGGGCAACCTGTCTTGCGAACATCCAGGCCAAGGCGCCGGGCGTTGCTGTAATCTTCCGGCGCATAAACCGGATCGGTCAGCGGCAGGGCGGTGGCATCCTTCATCCCTGYATCGCCAAAGGCACACGCCAACCCCCGAAACACAAAACGCTCATAGTTCAGGCTCGGCACCTTCGACCAATACAGAGCCTGATGATGCCGCACCTCGGCCAGTGCCGCTTCCATCGAGTCCGCCAGGTACAACACGCCAAAACTGCCGTCACTGAAGCGCGAACCCGCCGGGTTGACGTGGGTGAATGGCGCAATCGCGTAGGAGCAACCCGCAATCCCGAACGGAATCTCGCTGCGCGCAATCAACTCAAGCTGACCCAGCTCATTCTTCAACCGCGGATTGGTCAGCGCCTGAATTTCGAACAACAGCTCAAACTCATCCGCGTCCGCCACGTCATCAAACAACGCAATGGGCGGAAATTTCGAATTGACCAGGCGATAAGCCTGCAACGACTGACCGGCAAACGCGGTCAGCTCACTCGCCATCACCATTGCGCACCCCGCAGCATGTCGATGCGGCGGAAGGTTTCATACAGCGAAATCATGTCGCCCTGCGCCATGATCTCCAGCGGCGAGCGCCCGTTGAAAAACTCGTTGTCGTTGGCCATCGAGGCAAAGCCATACACGTTATCCGGGTTGTCAAACACCAGCCGCAACGTCGCATGAATGTTCAGCACGAAGCTGATGCGCTGCATCTGGTCCGCATCCAGCGCCACCGCCCAATCCGGGTCACGCTGCCGGGCGCGGGTGTAGGTGCTGCGGGAAATACGCAAGATGCGACAGGCCTGGTCGCTGGTGGCTTTCCACTTTTCCAGAATGCTCACGGCGGCGCGCAGGCCGGTGACGCATTGGTTTTTGCTGAAGGATTGGGGTTGCAGGGGGACGGCCATGATCAATACCTATCTTGAGTCCATGGACTCAAATATAGGTTTGTTGATTCTGTAGATCAAATCGGTTCGACCAATGGAAAACTTCCCGCGTCGAACATCACTGATGAAACGTCCGCCCCAACGCATCCAGCCGAGTCGCAATAGGCGGCAAGCGCCGACTGCTCAGTGCCAGCGTCTGCACATCATCCGCCGTGTTCTGCGCAATGCTCTGCACCGACTGCAAGCGCCCGACAATCTCGAAACTCGCCGTGGACTGTTCGCGGGGGGTGGTGACAATCCGCCCGTTGAGCTCATCGATCTGCGAGATATCGCTGTTGCAAAGCCTGTCGTGCACCCGAGGTCCTTACGACTTCTTCGGCGGATAGTTACCGCGCAAGCCACCGGACTTGTTGCCGGTTTTGCTCGGCAGGTTCGGCACCAGCGGACGGGATCTGGGCTGGGGG
>NZ_JBGCUL010001164.1:0-1278 GCF_054177685.1 Pseudomonas sp. P5_A2_2 | reverse complement strand
GGGTGAACCCGGGCAGGTTGCGCGAGACGTCTTCGGCATTGCCGCCGAAATAAATCAGCGCGTTGGGACCCTCGTGAGGTCGGGTGGAGACCAGCACCTGCGCGTCGGCGGCCGGCAGGGTGAGCAGTGTCTCGGCGCCGCCGACGGTACGCGGTTGCGGGTAATAAATCAGTGCCCGCTGGAACACGAACAGCGCCACGCACAGCGCCAGGTACAACGCAGCGACGATGACGACGAGTAACACCAGGGTGCGTGACATTCGACTAACGTTAGTGGGCGGCATTGACTGCTCTGGGAGTGAAAGTGGCTGGCGCCGCAAGGCTTTCAAAGTGTAGTCAATTGACCCTTGGCGCGGGTTATCCGGGTTGTTGGTGCAACGGGCCGGACCCGTGCGACTGGTGAGAAGCGTTTTATGAGCCATCCTGAGGGTTACACCCGTAGAGCAATACTCACGCTGGCTGCCGGTGCTTCGGCGGTCTTCACGTTCGGTCTGGCGGTTGCGCAACCCGCGCCGTCGATGGGAACAGGAGGCAAGACCATGCAGACCCGGGCCATTCCTTCCAGCAACGAGTCCTTGCCGATCGTAGGGCTGGGCACTTATCGCGGATTCGATGTCGAGCCTGCGCAACCGGCCTACAAAGACTTGCCCGCGGTGCTCGATGCGTTGTTCGACAAGGGTGGCAAGTTGATCGACAGCTCGCCGATGTACGGTCGTGCCGAACAGACCGTCGGCGAGTTGCTGTCGATCCATGAGCCACGCTCACCGGCCTTCCTCGCCACCAAAGTGTGGACCCGGGGCCGCGAAGAAGGCATCGCGCAGATGGAGCAATCCTTCGCCCTGTTGCAGACCGACCGGATCGACCTGATGCAGATCCACAACTTGCTGGACTGGCAGACGCACTTGCCGACCCTGCGCCACTGGAAGGAAAAAGGGCGTATTCGTTACATCGGCATCACCCATTACACCGCATCAGCCTATGAAGAAGTGGAAGCGGTACTCAAGGCCGAGCCCCTGGATTTCTTGCAGATCAACTATGCCCTGGATGATCGCGGTGCCGAGAATCGCCTGCTGCCGTTGTGCCGCGAGCGGGGGGTGGCGGTGATCTGCAACCGGCCGTTTGGCGGTGGCGGCTTGCTGGCCAAACTGAAAGATAAACCGCTGCCGGGCTGGGCGGCGCAAGTCGGGGTAAAGAGCTGGCCACAACTGGCGCTGAAGTTCCTGCTGTCGCATTCGGCGGTGACCTGCGTGATTCCGGGCACCGGCAACCCGCGCTACAT
>NZ_JBGCUL010001163.1:0-1280 GCF_054177685.1 Pseudomonas sp. P5_A2_2 | reverse complement strand
TCCATGGTCGCCTGCTGTCCGCCGCCATCGATTCCGAAGTGGCGCTGCAGCCGGTGGCGATTCGTTATGTGCGTGACGGCGAGCCTTGCGCGCTGGCGCCGTTCATTGGCGACGATGATCTGCTCTCGCACTTGATGCGCCTGTTCAGCAATGACCGTGGCGGTGTGGAGATTCACTTGCTGAAGCCAATCGCTTGCGAAGGTCGGGAACGTGCTGCACTGGCGTTCGAAGCGCAGCAGGCGGTGCAGAAGGTGTTGTTTGGCGCTGTTGTTGAACCTCAGCGAGCACCGATGCGCCCCGCAATTGCAGCGTAAGCACATAGCCCCTGTAGGAGCGAGCCTGCTCGCGATAGCGGCTTAACATTCAACGATGATGCTGAATGACAGACCGCAATCGCGAGCAGGCTCGCTCCTACAGTGGTTTTATGTTGTTGGATAGTTCCGGGCAAATGCCTGCAGTTGCGGGTAGAACAACCTGAAGTCCTCGCTCAACGGTTCATACAACCGCCGCAATTCCTGCATCGCTGCCGCCAGCTCTTCCGGCCGGGTCAGGCGCCGCGAGATCCCGCGCAACACCTGCTCCAGCACTTCGAATTCCTGATAYGACCCCAACCAGTCATTGGCCACCATGTGCGGCGCAATCTTCGCCAGCCGCTCCGGCAGTTGTCGTTCGCTGGACAAAACCTGGTAAACGTCCGAGGTAAACAACGCCAGAGGCCGGTCGGCATACAGCGTCCAGTCCCGGGCCAGGCAATGGTCGAAAAACACGTCGAGCACGATCCCCGCGTAGCGTCGACGGGTCAGGGAGAAACGCGACAACGCGACGTCCACCAGCGGATGGCGATCAGTGAACACGTCGATGCTGCGGTGCAGTTGGATGGCCCCCTCGATTTCCGGAGCGAACTGCCCTTGCAGCCGTCCCTTGACGAAATCGCCATACAGACTGCCGAGCAATTGACCGGGACGCTGACCACCGAGGTGAAGATGTGCGAGATAGTTCATGGGCGCAGCTTAGCACTGCCCCCTTGTCTTGTTACACTCAACATATCGTTATAACTCGATATACCGAAATGTGAGCGGATGAGAGCAAAATCATATTTGTATATCGCGAAATACCGATTTAAAGTTCGCCTCATCGCGATATAGCGTTTTAAACATCACGAGCCCACATCATGACCATGAATCTCGACGAAATAATAAAAGCCCTGGCACACCCGGTACGGCGAGAAATCCTGCACTGGCTCAAGGACCCGACCGTCGAATTTCCCGACCAGTCCCACA
>NZ_JBGCUL010001162.1:0-1283 GCF_054177685.1 Pseudomonas sp. P5_A2_2 | reverse complement strand
GATGACGCCATCGCGAGCAAGCTCGCTCCCACAGGTATCTCTGGTGTACACAGCATTTGTGTACGACATAAAACACTGTGGGAGCGAGCTTGCTCCGGGCGGCGTTCCGACGATGAGGCCCGCCGCAACAACACAAATCTCAGGGCTCCAACCCGATCCCCCGCAAAATCACACTGGTCACCGTCTGCACCGCCTTTTCGAACTGCATGTCCGACAGCGGCTGGTGATCATTGAGGATATTCACCTGGTGATCGAAGTCGGCATAGTGCTGGGTCGAGGCCCAGATCATGTATAGCAGGCTCGAGGGCTCCACCGGCAGGATGCGTTTGTCGTCCACCCACTGGCGGATTTTCGCTTCCTTCATCTTGGCCCAGTCATACAGGCTCGCGTCCAGCGCTGCGCCGAGGGTCGGCGCGCCATGGATGATTTCGTTGGCCCAGACTTTCGAGCCATACGGCCGGCTGCGGGAATGGTTCATCTTGGCGCGAATGTAGCTGCTGAGCACCACGCGCGGGTCATCGAACATCTCGAAGCACAGGGCGTCCTGCTTCCAGACTTCCAGCAAGTCGAACAGCACGGCGCTGTACAACTCGGTCTTGGTGCTGAAGTAATAGTGCAGATTGGAACGCGGCAGTTGCACTTCGGCGGCGATGTCAGCCATGGCGGTGCTGCCGAAGCCCTTTTCAGCGAAGACCTTTTCCGCCCCCAGCAGGATTTTTTCGACGTTACTGCGACGAATCTCGATCTTGTGATTGCCCATGCGGATCCCCGACAACAACGTTGAGCAAGACTAGCATCCGCTCTGGAGCGCGGCGACAAGGGAAAACGAAACTTCGTACAGCCGCTGTCGTAACGCTAAACTCTGCGCACTTGGAAACTGCCTGAGGTACCCACGATGCTGCTCAAGAAAACCCTGACTGTCGCTGCCCTGCTCGGCTCGCTGCTCGCCGCTTCTTCGGTGTTGGCCCACGCCCACCTGAAAAGCCAGACTCCGGCCGCCGACAGCACCGTGACCGCACCAGCGCAATTGCGCCTGGAGTTCTCCGAGGGTATCGAGGCCAGTTTCACCAAAGTCACGCTGACCCGGGATGGCGCACCGGTAGCGATCAAAGCGCTGACCACCGAAGGCAGCGACAAGAAGACCCTGATTGTCACCCCCGCCGCGCCGTTGGCCGCCGGGGCCTACAAAGTCGAATGGCACGCCGTGTCGGTCGACACCCACAAAAGCGAAGGTGCATACGCCTTCAAGGTTGGCCAGTAATTCATGGCGAGCGCGCTGGTGC
>NZ_JBGCUL010001161.1:0-1290 GCF_054177685.1 Pseudomonas sp. P5_A2_2 | reverse complement strand
ATCCTCGGCGGCTGGATCACCGACAGCTACAGCTGGCCGTGGATTTTCTTCATCAACGTGCCGATCGGCCTGTTCGCCGCGTGGGTGGTGACCCAGCAGATGAAAAAGCGCCCGGTGGTCACCAGCCGCCAACCGATGGATTACGTCGGCTTGATCGCGCTGATCATCGGCGTCGGCGCGTTGCAGATTGTCCTCGACAAGGGCAACGATGCCGACTGGTTCGAGTCCGGTTTCATCGTGATCGGTTCGGTGATTTCGGTGGTGGCCCTGGCGTTCTTCGTGATCTGGGAAATGACCGACGAACACCCGGTGGTCAACCTGCGCCTGTTCGCCCATCGCAACTTCCGTTACGGCACCATTGTGCTGATTCTGGGCTATGCCGGGTTCTTCGGAATCAACCTGATCCTGCCGCAGTGGCTGCAGACGCGCTTGGGCTACACCGCGACCTGGGCCGGTTTTGCCGTGGCACCGCTGGGGATCCTGCCGGTGCTGCTGTCGCCGTTTGTCGGCAAGTACGCGCCGCGATTCGACATGCGCGTGCTGGCGGGCGGGGCGTTCCTGGCCATCGGCCTGAGCTGTTTCATGCGCGCAGGTTTCACCAATGAAGTGGACTTCCAGCACATCGCCATGGTGCAGCTATTCATGGGGATTGGTGTGGCGCTGTTCTTCATGCCGACCTTGACCATCCTGCTCTCGGACCTGCCGCCGAGCCAGATTGCCGACGGTTCGGGGTTGGCGACGTTCTTGCGGACCCTGGGCGGTAGTTTTGCGGCGTCGCTGACCACCTGGATCTGGATTCGTCGTGCCGATCAGCATCACGCCTACCTGACCGAAAGCATCACCCCGTTCGATCCGGCGACCCGCGAAGCGCTGACCCATCTGGGCGGGGCAGGGGCCAGGGCCTATACGCAACTGGAGCAGACGGTGATCAGCCAGGCGTACATCATGTCCACGGTGGACTACTTCACCTTGCTGGGCTGGATGTTCATGGGGCTGATATTGATTGTGTGGCTGGCCAAGCCGCCGTTTACTGCCAAGGCGGGGCCTGCGGCTTCAGCGGGACACTAAACACCGCACAACCCCTGTAGGAGCGAGCCTGCTCGCGATAGTGGTGGATCAGTCAACAGAGATATTGAATGTTAATCCGCTATCGCGAGCAGGCTCGCTCCTACAGGGGTTTGTGTTTGGTAGTTAGTTCGCGGGTGCAGCCAGTTGTGGTGGCGGAGTGAAATCAAAGGGCGCCAGCGCAAACCCTTGCTCATCCACCTGTAACGCCCACCCTTGGCGATC
>NZ_JBGCUL010001160.1:0-1293 GCF_054177685.1 Pseudomonas sp. P5_A2_2 | reverse complement strand
GGACCGCGGCCTTTTTTTATTGCCTTCGATTCAAGCCTCAGACCGCATCCAGCTCCGGTTCATCCGCTTGTTCGTTGACCGTCGCCTTTACCTGATCGTGACGACGGATGTACTTCCAGTCCGCCTCGTCGATGTAGATGCCGGCCGGGCCGCTGCCGCCTTCCAGGTCGATGGCGACACTGGCGCAGACCTGCGGCTTCACGCTCGCCAGGATCGGCACGAAGCCCAGTTGCAGGCTGGTTTCCAGCAATGCGGCCTGGTTCTTCTCATCGATATCCGCCGCCTCGTCGAGGTAGTACGGCAGGCGCACGCGACCGGCCTGGTCACGGTCCATCAAGTGCAGCAACAAGTACATGTTGGTCAGCGCCTTGATGGTCATGGTGGTGCCGTTGGAGGCGGCGCCGTCGATGTCGGTGTGGATCACCGGTTGACCGTTGACCTTGGTGATCTCGAACGCCAGTTCGAACAAGTCCTTGAGGCCGAGCTGGTTGTGGTTCGCCGCCACCAGCCGCGCCAGGTATTCCTTGGCCTCTTCGTTCTTGTTGTCCTGTTCCGCACTCTGGCTCAGATCGAACACCGACAGGGTTTCGCCTTCTTCATATTGACCGGCACTGTGGATGATCTGGTCGATGTGCTTGAGCGCTTCCTTGTTCGGCGCGAGCACGATACGGAAGCTTTGCAGGTTGGAGACCTGACGCTTGTTGATCTCGCGGTTGAACAGCGCCAGTTGGTGTTCGAGGCTGTCGTAGTCGCTGCGGATGTTGCGCAGGGTCCGGGCGATGTCCGTCACGGCGGCACGGCGTGCCTTGCCCAGGGTCAAGGCTTCGTCGGTGCGGTGCGCATAGGCGTTGATCAACAGCTGCAGGCGACGCTCCATATCGTCTTCGCTGTCGAACTTGGCCACGCCCTTGAGGCGCACCTGAGCGTACAGCGCTTCGATCTGACCATCGGCACGCAGCAGGCCTTGCCAGCTGTCCTGATAGTCATTGAGCAGTGGCAGCAGGTTGTCCATGGAGTCGTCGATCGGGTCCATGAACGGTGTGCCGAACGGCAGGTCCGCTGGCAGCAACTGACGGCGGCGCMGGGCGTCGTCGAGGGTGCGTTGCTTGGCTTCCATGTCGCCGATCTGCCGGCCGACCAGTTGCAGCTTGGCCGACAGTTGCTGGACGCGTTCGGTGAAGGCATCGCTGGAGCGCTTCAGCTCGTCCTGCGCCGCTTCCATTTGCGCCAACTGCTCAAGCTTGTCGCCTTCCTCGGCGCTCAGGGTTTGCGCGCGACGGAAGTCTTCCAGGG
>NZ_JBGCUL010001159.1:0-1294 GCF_054177685.1 Pseudomonas sp. P5_A2_2 | reverse complement strand
GTCGCAACGACAGTGCCAGCGTGCGCGAGGCCTTGCCGTTGGCGCCGGCCGCGTACCTGACCAAGCCCCTGAACATGGAAAGCCTGACCCAGCGGTTGCAGGCGTTGCTGCTGAACGCTGGCGAAGAAGTCTCATGCGAAGTGCCGTCGCTGGCGCCGGGGATGACATTGGCGGTGTATTTGGAGCGTCGACGGGAATTGGCCGACGGCGCGCCATTGATGACCGACGTGCAAGTGGCGGTCAAACGCAGCCTCAACCCCAATGGCCTCGATCTGACGGTGCTGGAAGACGAAATCCGCACCGATCCGCAGGTCACGGCCGTGCTGATCGCCGCTGCCAACAGCGCGGCCCAGCACCACGGCGCCGCTGTGCAAACCCTGTCCCAGGCACTGCATCGCCTTGGCACCGGGCAGAGCATGAACCTGATTCTCGGGCTGGCGCTCAAGCGCAGTGCCCGGCTCAGCGATCCGCAATTGGCCGACTATGCCGAGCGTTACTGGGATCTGTCCCTGCACACCGCCGAATACGCGCGAACCCTGGCGCGCTTGCTCGATCTGGATCAGGAGCGCTGCTATTGCGCCGGCATGTTGCATCGTCTCGGCGATCTGGCGTTGCTGCGCTGTTTGCAGGAATGGAAACAGGCCGGTGGCGAACTGGACGAGCAGGAGGAAGTGGGCGAAGCGCTGGTTGAGTTTGGCGCGGCCTATGGTTCGGCCCTGCGCACGCGCTGGCGTCTGCCGCTGGAGTTGCGGGAGCTGATTGCGGCGGCCTACCAGCTCGGTGGCGGGGTTTACTCCCGCGAAGCGCTGGTGATGAACATGGCAGCGCAGCTGGCGCGCCTGACCGAGCATGAGGGTATCGAGATGCTGGCGAAGAGCCGGACGGCGCGGTTGCTCAAGATCGGTTTGCCGGAGTTGATGCGTTTGCGCAGGAAGTAAGTACACCACCAACCCCTGTGGGAGCGAGCTTGCTCGCGATAGCAGACTGTCTGCCAACATTGATGTTGAATGAGCCGCCGCCATCGCGAGCAAGCTCGCTCCCACAGGGTTCCAGGGTGAACCTGTCAGGCCGTGACAATCCGGTTCTTGCCGTCGCGCTTGGCCTGGTACATCGCGGCGTCCGCCCGGGAAAACAGGTTTTCCACGTTTTCGTCCGCGGCGGTCAGGCTGGTCAGGCCCTGGCTGACGGTGATGCCGAACGTCCGGCCTTCATGGGTGAAACGCAATCGCTGAATCTGCTGTTGCAAGCGCTCAGCCACTTGCAGGGCCATCTGCGGCGTGCAGCCGGGAAACAC
>NZ_JBGCUL010001158.1:0-1298 GCF_054177685.1 Pseudomonas sp. P5_A2_2 | reverse complement strand
GCACTTCACCTTGCTCGACTTCGATGTTGATGTCCTTGAGTGCGTGGAACTGGTCGTAATATTTGTTCAGGCTCACGGCCTTGACGATGCTTCTCATGTGCGGCTCCTCAGGAACGCTTGCCGGCGCCGCGGGCGAAACGACGCTCCAGACGGCTTTGACCAAAGGACAGGACGGTGACGGTGGCCAGGTACCAGATGCCGGCGACGATCAGCAGCTCCATCACGCGGGCGTTGGCGTAGTAGATGTTCTGGGCGTTGTAGAGCAGTTCCGAGTACTGGATGACGCTCGCCAGCGAGGTCATTTTCACCATGCCGATGAACTCGTTGCCCACTGGCGGAATGATGATGCGCATGGCCTGGGGCAGGATGATCCGGCGCAGTGCTTGCAGGCGCGGCATGCCGATCGACTTGGCGGCTTCATACTGCCCGGTGTCCACCGAGAGCAGGCCGGCGCGCACCACTTCGGCGGTGTACGCGCCCTGGTTGATGCTCAAGCCGAGCAGGGCCGCGACGAATGGGGTCATCAGGCTCACGGTGTCCATTTCGAACAGGCCGGGGATGCCGATGGTGGGAAAGATCAGCGCCAGGTTGAACCACAACAGCAGTTGCAGAATCAGCGGCGTACCGCGAAACAGCCAGGTGTAGGTCAGCGCCACATAGCGCAGGATCGGGTTGGCCGACATGCGCATGATCGCAGTGATCACGCCGAACACGATGCCCAGCGCCATCGCCAGCACCGCCATGACGATGGTGTTGAGCAAGCCCCACATGATCGCCTGGGAGGTGAGGAACTGGCCGATGTACGACCATTCGATCTTGCCTTCGGCAAAGGCGCGCACCAGGCCGATGATCGCGATGACGATCACCGTGGCGAAGAAAATCCGCCCGTAGTAACGCCGGGGCACATGATCGTACTGGGTGATGTCGAACTGGTTTTCCGCCAGTTTGCGCTCCGCCTGGAGTCGTTCTGCCTGTGTCTGGCTCATGTTGTTTCTCCGAACTCGGTTTCAACGCTATCCCTGTGGGAGCGAGCTTGCTCGCGATAGCGGTGGGTCAGTCCACGTTGGTGTTGAATGTGAAACCGTAATCGCGAGCAAGCTCGCTCCCACAGGTTTTGTGTGCTGCTTCAGAGGCGGAAGCCCTGATAGTCCTCGGTCCATTGCTGCTGGGCGGCGAGGGCGGTTTTCAGCCGGCCGATCTGTTCACGCACCTGTTGTGGCGCGGTCCCGCCCCAGCCGCTGCGGGCGGCGATGGCGGCTTCGAGGGTCAGGCTTTCGCGTACTTCCGGTGTGAGGCGC
>NZ_JBGCUL010001157.1:0-1303 GCF_054177685.1 Pseudomonas sp. P5_A2_2 | reverse complement strand
GATCGGCGCTACCGTTGCGACCTTTGGCTTTGCCTCGCTATTGCCCTTGCTCAAGCTGATTGGTGTGGTCTACCTGGCGCTGATTGTCTTTGCGTTGGTGGTACTCGGCGGTATTTGCTATCTGATCGGCGAGAACATTTTCAAGCTGATCAAGTATTTCCGAAATGAGCTGATCCTTGCGTTCTCGAGTGCCGCATCGGCAGCGGTTATGCCGCAGTTGATGACCAAGCTGGAAAGCTATGGCGTTCCGCGCCGCATCGTCAGTTTTGTGGTTCCGGTCGGTTATGCATTCAACTTGGATGGCGCGTCGATTTTCCTTGGGGTGGCTACGATTTTTGTCGCTCAACTCTATGGTATCGACCTGTCGCTTTCTCAGCAGATTCTGCTGGTGGTCACAATGGTGCTGACCTCCAAAGGTGCTGCCGGGGTACCTGGATTTGCCATCATTATTTTGTCTGCGACGTTGGCGTCTGCCGGTCTTCCATTGGAAGGGGTAGCGCTTATTGCGGGGATCTTTAGGATTATTGATAGCGGCACAACCACGTTGAACGTGCTGGGTAATGCGATCGCACCATTGGTTATCGCCAAATGGGAGAAGGCGGCCCTTGAGCCTTCACGAATCGAACGCGTAGCACAGAAAGCATAGTTACTCATGAGGAGTCATCGGCTATCAAAAGTCTATGGCTCTTCCTG
The DNA here is from genome assembly GCF_054177685.1 of Pseudomonas sp. P5_A2_2. Classification (NCBI taxonomy): domain Bacteria; kingdom Pseudomonadati; phylum Pseudomonadota; class Gammaproteobacteria; order Pseudomonadales; family Pseudomonadaceae; genus Pseudomonas; species Pseudomonas sp. P5_A2_2. The sequence continues at coordinate 610 of NZ_JBGCUL010001157.1, read as the reverse complement.
TTTTCGCCATTCAACAATAAATGTTTATGTCTGTTCTCTTTGCCGGGTTCTGAGCTGTGCAGTTAGATTTTTTCTTAACTGTATCAATTCGGATTTCCGCGTTTTGCTGCCGATTATTAATAAAAAAATAAGGTGCTTTATGCGCAAAGAATTCTTTCCCGATTCACACCGTAAGTTTGCTTTGTTGTGTGCGGTTTTACTTGCCAGCTTCCTGACCGTGGGAAATGCTCAGGCCGCTTCAGGCAATACTGTTAAATCGCATCTGTTGACCCATTCTGCCGTGGCAGTACCTGATCGTTATGCGGCTGAAACCGCCAAAGCCATCTTTGCCAAAGGTGGCAACGCCGTCGATGCGGCGGTGGCCATTGCATTCACGCTAGCTGTTACCTATCCGGAAGCGGGGAACATTGGCGGTGGTGGATTCATGACGATCTATCACGAGGGCAAACCTTACTTCCTTGACTACCGCGAGCGGGCACCGATCAAGGCGACCAGGGACATGTTCGTCGCCGGCAATGGTCAAGTGATCCCTGCTGATAGCACCCAAAGCAGCGTGCTTGGCTACAAGGCCGTGGGCGTCCCAGGTACGGTCGTCGGTCTGTGGGAAGCC
>NZ_JBGCUL010001156.1:0-1303 GCF_054177685.1 Pseudomonas sp. P5_A2_2 | reverse complement strand
CGAGCAGGCTCGCTCCTACAGGGGCGGTTTTCGATTTGAATCATTCACCAGGAGCTTTTCATGACCCAACTGCGCCGCGTGGCGATCATCGGTGGTAACCGGATTCCCTTCGCCCGCTCCAACGGCCCCTACGCCACCGCCAGTAACCAGGTGATGCTCACCGTCGCCCTCGAAGGTCTGATCGAACGTTACAACCTGCACGGCCAGCGCATCGGCGAAGTGGTCGCCGGGGCCGTGCTCAAGTTGTCGCGGGACATGAACCTCACACGCGAGTGCGTACTCGGTTCGCGGCTTTCGCCCACCACCCCGGCCTATGACATCCAGCAGGCGTGCGGTACTGGGCTGGAGGCAGCGTTGCTGGTGGCGAACAAGATTGCCCTGGGCCAGATCGACTGCGGCATTGCCGGTGGTGTGGACACCACCTCGGATGCGCCGATCAGCGTCAGCGAGGGCCTGCGCAAAATCCTCCTGCAAGCCAACCGCGCGAAAACCACCGGCGACAAACTGAAAACCTTCCTGCAATTGCGCCCCAGACATCWGATCCCCGAATTCCCGCGCAACGGCGAGCCGCGCACCGGGTTGTCCATGGGCCAGCATTGCGAACTGATGGCCCAGACCTGGAACATCCCGCGCGAAGCACAGGATCAACTGGCGCTCGAGAGCCATCAGAAACTGGCCGCGTCCTTCGCCGAAGGCTGGCACAACGACCTGATGACACCGTTCCTGGGCCTGACCCGCGACAACAACCTGCGCCCGGACTCCACGCTGGAAAAGCTCGCCGCGCTCAAGCCAGCCTACGAGAAAAGCGCAAGGGGCACCCTGACCGCAGGCAACTCCACACCACTGACCGATGGTGCGTCACTGGTGCTATTGGGCAGTGAGGAATGGGCCAAGGAGCGCGGGTTACCGATTCTTGCCTACTGGCGCGACGGCGAGGCGGCTGCGGTGGATTTCGTCAACGGCGCCGAAGGCTTGTTGATGGCGCCGGTCTACGCCGTACCGCGCTTGCTGGCGCGCAATGGTCTGACCTTGCAGGATTTCGACTACTACGAAATTCACGAAGCCTTCGCCGCGCAAGTGCTGTGCACGTTGAAGGCCTGGGAAGATCCGCAATATTGCAAAACCCGTCTCGGCCTCGATGCGCCGTTGGGCTCGATTGACCGCCGCCGACTCAACGTCAAAGGCAGTTCACTGGCGGCGGGGCACCCGTTTGCCGCCACCGGCGGGCGCATCGTCGCCAACCTGGCGAAGTTGCTGGATGCGGCGGGCAAGGGGCGGGGGCTGATTTCGATTTGCGCTGCGG
>NZ_JBGCUL010001155.1:0-1303 GCF_054177685.1 Pseudomonas sp. P5_A2_2 | reverse complement strand
CCGCTGCACGCCCGCCTGAAGGCCGTATGAGGCTGCTGTGGTCGCGTAGTATCCCGTGACTTTTCCGTTCTCAATCAATTCGCCTTCGCCATGCTGTGCGCCGGCGATGAGGCCCGCTTTCAGCACATCAGGGAAAACGAGGATACCCTTGGCTCGCTGCGCTAGGGCGCGCGCTTGCGGCGTTTTGGCATACAAACTCTGTAACGCCGCTTTCGCCTCACGGTCCATTTCCGCGTTAGCAGCCATCGCATCAGAGGCGGAAGTTGATTGACCCATCTGGCAGCCCGCCGTGATCGCGAGTATTGAAATCATTGCCATCATTCGAAGGTATTTGATCATGAGCAATACTCCGTTTCTGTACCTGCCATTGAGGAACCTGCGTGGCGATAGCCGTTGCGGATCAAAGACTGACGGGGTCGATCTTTCCCTTAGACTTTAATCCTAATAAGCAGTTGGTCAAATGCCATGCACATGCATGTGCCTCAGACGAAATCGACAGTCAGCTGTTGGCCGTTCTCTGCCGATCATGGTTACAAAGCGTGCTGGTCAAATCCGATGCAATCGGTGGTCAGAACGAATGCAAATGACTGGTCAGGTCGAATGCAAGCGGGTGRTCAAGTRGAGTGCAATTTCGCAACTGAATATCGGATTAGTGTTGTGGGGACTTGTAAGGGGTGATGATGGGGCTCAACAAACCAGTGCAGGACCTGAAGCGCGATCTGCAGGGTGTCGCCTCTGATCTGAAGTGGTCGGCCGTGGAGTTAGTCCGGATTGCCGAGCGGCTAAGCCACGCAGGTAATGGACCAGACGCTGAGGCGCTTCGAAGGATGATCACAATCTTCCAGCAAGGTGAGAATCGGTTAGATGGCTGGATTAAAGAAATCGGTGCAGGTCAGGTAGTCCGGCCGGCGAAGGCAGACCACTGCCAATGATCGCGGAAGGGATTGGCAGGAGGTTGTCATGGCACTTAACAAACCCAATCAAGAGTTACGCCGCGACTTGAAAGCCGCTGCATATTCCCTCGAAGAAGCTGCCCTGGAAATGTTCAGGCTTGCAAAACAGCGCGGGGATACAGAGCTTCTGGAGGCAATGGAGACGATCGAAAAGCTGCATGAGCAAGCTGATCGGCTGACTGCTTACACAGATGAGGTGAAGGCGGGAAGGATTGTCCGGAAGGCTGAATAGCCATGCGTCTGGCGGGCGTATTCGCGCTAGATCTGAAATACAAGCAATGCCCTGTAAACGGTTACTCAATGAAGAAGAAGCTGACGGACAGTAAAGCAGCAGTGACTGCTGCTGAAAT
>NZ_JBGCUL010000047.1:0-14236 GCF_054177685.1 Pseudomonas sp. P5_A2_2 | reverse complement strand
TGCGAACACTATCCAGTGTGGGAGCGAGCCGGCTCCGGGCGGCGATCCGACGATGCTTTTGGCTTTTAACGGCTGGCCAGCAACGACTGGCCACGAGCCACGGCAGCCTTCACCTGCGCCGGCGCGGTGCCGCCGATGTGGTTGCGGGCATTGACCGAGCCTTCGAGGGTCAGCACGGCGAACACGTCCTGATCGATCTGGTCGCTGAACTTGCGCAGTTCTTCCAGGCTCATTTCCGCCAGGTCCTTGCCGCTGTCCACACCGTACTTCACGGCATGACCGACAATTTCGTGGCAGTCACGGAATGGCAGGCCGCGACGCACCAGGTAGTCGGCCAGGTCGGTGGCGGTGGAGAACCCGCGCAGCGCCGCTTCGCGCATCATCGCGTGCTTGGGCTTGATCGCCGGAACCATGTCGGCAAAGGCGCGCAGCGAGTCGCGCAGGGTGTCGGCGGCGTCGAACAGTGGTTCCTTGTCTTCCTGGTTGTCCTTGTTATAGGCCAGAGGCTGGCCTTTCATCAGGGTCAGCAGGCCCATCAGCGCACCGAATACGCGACCGGTCTTGCCACGCACGAGCTCCGGCACGTCCGGGTTTTTCTTTTGCGGCATGATCGAGCTGCCAGTGCAGAAGCGGTCGGGCAGATCGATGAACTGGAATTGCGCGCTGGTCCACAGCACCAGCTCTTCGGAGAAGCGCGACAGGTGCATCATCGCGATGCTGGCGGCCGAACAGAATTCGATGGCGAAATCGCGATCGGAGACGTTATCCAGCGAATTGCCGCCAACCGCGTCGAAGCCCAGCAGTTGGGCGGTGTACTCACGATCGATCGGATAGGTAGTGCCGGCCAGCGCGGCGCTGCCCAGCGGCATACGGTTGGTGCGCTTGCGGCAGTCGACCAGGCGTTCGTAGTCGCGGCTGAGCATTTCGAACCAGGCCAGCATGTGGTGCCCGAACGTCACTGGCTGTGCAGTCTGCAGGTGGGTGAACCCCGGCATGATGCTGGCGGCTTCGCGCTCGGCCTGCTCCAGCAGGCCTTTTTGCAGGCGGGTGATTTCGGCCAGGATCAGGTCGATCTCGTCACGCAGCCACAGACGAATGTCGGTGGCGACCTGATCGTTACGGCTGCGGCCGGTGTGCAGTTTTTTACCGGTCACGCCGATGCGGTCGGTCAGGCGCGCCTCGATGTTMATGTGGACGTCTTCGAGGTCGATGCGCCAGTCGAACTGACCGGCCTCGATTTCGCCCTGGATGGTCTTCAGGCCATCGATGATGCTGTCGCGCTCGGCATCGGTCAGCACGCCGACCTTGGCCAGCATGGTGGCGTGGGCAATCGAGCCCATGATGTCGTGGCGATACAGGCGCTGGTCGAAGGTGACGGAGGCGGTGAAGCGGGCGACGAAGGCGTCGACGGGTTCACTGAAGCGGCCGCCCCAGGACTGATTGGTCTTGTCAGTGCTCATGAATTCGCTCGTATCGGCTTGAAGTAGGAAGGCGTGGAACGCTGGCGCGGATAATAACAGGGTTGCCAATCCTGTCGCTGACGCTGGTCGACAGGTTTTTTTTGGGGACGAGTCCAGGCTTGGGCAAGCCCCGCGCATTTTTGCGCAACGATATTTTCCAATTGAGCTGTATCGTCCCGGCAACCGTCTACAGTTGGACAGTAGGATCAGCGCACTTTTCGTTGCAGCCGCTGATTATAAAAAGAGGGGGGTGTTCAGATTGCGTAACAACAAACCCTGTGGCGATGTATCGCCAATGCGGGCCTGGGCCGCCAATCGCCCGGCAGATGAAAATTTAGCCGCCGGACCAGCGGCACTTTTTGACGCTCGCGCTAGTCTTAGCGTGGATCGCGGTGACGGACGTCACTTCACCTGTCTACGCTATCCTTGTGCGAGACTCACGCAGGAATCCAGCGCAATATGAATGTCCTGATCGTTGATGACGAACCCTTGGCCCGCGAGCGCCTGAGCCGAATGGTTGGCGAACTCGAGGGATACAGTGTCCTGGAGCCTAGTGCCACGAATGGCGAAGAGGCGTTGGCACTGATCGACAGCCACAAACCGGATATCGTGCTGCTTGATATCCGCATGCCCGGCCTCGATGGCCTGCAAGTGGCTGCGCGGTTGTGCGAACGTGAAACCCCTCCCGCCGTGGTGTTCTGCGCCGGGCCCGATGAATTTGCCGTGGAAGCCTTACAGGCCAGCGCCGTAGGCTATCTGGTGAAACCTGTGAGAACTGAACAATTACATGACGCATTAAAGAGAGCCGAGCGCCCCAATCGTGCCCAGCTCGCCGCCCTGACCCGCCCTGCTGCCGAAAGCGGCAACGGACCGCGCAGCCATATCAGCGCCCGAACCCGTAAAGGGATCGAGCTGATTCCGCTGGATCAGGTGGTGTATTTCATTGCCGACCACAAATACGTGACCTTGCGCCACGAAGGCGGCGAAGTGCTACTCGATGAGCCGCTCAAGGCCCTCGAAGACGAATTCGGTGACCGTTTCGTGCGTATCCATCGCAATGCACTGGTCGCCCGCGAGCGTATCGAGCGACTGCAGCGCACCCCCTTGGGACATTTTCAGCTGTTTCTCAAAGGTCTCAACGGTGATGCACTGATCGTCAGCCGGCGCCATGTGGCTGGCGTACGCAAAATGATGCAACAGCTTTAAACAGCTGTTCGCAGGCGAATTTCACACCCGATTGCCGGACATCCGGGGCCAGGGAGGCCGAGTAGTATCTGATACAAGTCAAAGTGGATTTGGCTGAGATGTTATTATCCGCCGTATCTATTCAGTACGGATTGATCCATGTCCTCTCGTCAGATCCGCATCGCCACCCGCAAAAGCGCTCTCGCCCTGTGGCAGGCCGAATACGTCAAAGCCCGTCTTGAAGTGGCGCATCCGGGCCTGCTGGTCACCCTCGTCCCCATGGTCAGCCGTGGTGACAAGCTGCTTGACTCACCGCTGTCGAAAATCGGTGGCAAKGGCCTGTTCGTCAAGGAGCTCGAAACCGCGCTGCTGGACAATGAAGCCGACATCGCCGTGCACTCCATGAAAGATGTGCCGATGGACTTCCCCGAAGGCCTTGGTCTGTTCTGCATCTGCGAGCGGGAAGACCCGCGCGATGCGTTCGTTTCCAACACCTACGCCAGCCTGGATGAGTTGCCCCGGGGCAGCATCGTCGGCACTTCCAGCCTGCGCCGCCAAGCTCAATTGCTGACCCATCGTCCGGACCTGGAAATCCGCTTCCTGCGCGGCAACGTCAACACTCGCCTGGCCAAGCTCGATGCCGGCGAATACGACGCCATCATCCTCGCCGCTGCCGGCCTGATCCGTCTGGGATTTGAAGATCGCATCACCTCGGCCATCAGCGTCGACGACAGCCTTCCAGCCGGTGGCCAGGGCGCGGTGGGTATTGAATGCCGCAGCGCCGACCGTGAAATCCATGCTCTGCTGGCGCCCCTGCATCACCAGGACACCGCCACCCGCGTGACCGCCGAACGTTCTCTCAACAAGCACCTCAATGGTGGCTGCCAGGTGCCGATTGCCTGCTACGCCGTGCTGGAAGGTGAGCAGCTGTGGTTGCGCGGGCTGGTGGGCGATCCAAATGGTGGTCTGCTGCTCAGCGCAGAGGCCCGCGCTCCTCGCGGCGATGCCGAAGCGCTGGGTGTGCGGGTGGCCGAAGACCTTCTCAGCCAGGGGGCCGACGCCATACTCAAAGCGGTCTATGGCGAGGCTGGTCACGAGTGATCGGCTGGCGCTTGCTGCTGACGCGTCCCGCCGATGAGTCGGCGGCGCTGAGCAGTCTTTTGGCTGAGCAGGGGATATTCAGTAACAGTCTGCCGCTTTTGGACATCATGCCGATTGCGGTCACTGACACAATGCGCCAGGTGATTCTGGCGCTGGACCAGTTCTGCGCGGTCATTGTGGTCAGCAAGCCAGCCGCCCGGATCGGCGTCGATCTGCTCCAGCGATATTGGCCAGTGCCCCCCGGTGTGAAGTGGTTCAGCGTCGGCGCGGCGACTGCGCAGATCCTCGAGGATCACGGATTGGACGTGAGCTTCCCGGCAGAGGGCGATGACAGTGAAGCCTTGCTCGAATTTTCCCGACTACGCGAGGCTATCGCACATCCCGATGCGCGAGTGTTGATCCTGCGCGGGGAGGGCGGGCGCGAGTTGCTGGCGGAGCGTTTGCGTGAGCTTGGTGCTAGTGTCGAGTATCTGGAGCTGTACCGCCGGGCATTGCCGATTTACCCGCCGACACTGCTGCTGCAACGGATCCAGGCGGAACGCCTGAACGGGCTGGTGGTCAGCAGTGGACAAGGTTTTGAGCACCTGCATCAATTGGCCGGCGACGCCTGGCCGCAGTTGGCGCGGTTGCCGTTGTTTGTACCGAGCCCCAGGGTTGCCGAAATGGCGCGTGCCGCCGGGGCCAAAACAGTTGTGGATTGTCGCGGCGCCAGTGCCGCGGCCTTGCTGACGGCGTTACGGGAGCATCCCGTACCCGTTTTCTAATGCAAAGGATGGATACGTGAGCGAAACAGCCTTGCCTAAAGATGACTCGCGACCGGTGCTTGATGCACCTGTTGATGCCCCTGTTGATAAAATGCCGCCACCACCACCTGCCGCCGAGCAGCGTCGAGGCAATGGTCTGGCAGTCATCGCGCTGCTGTTGGGTGCGGCCGGTGTCGCGGTGGGCGGTTGGGGTGTCTGGCAGGTGCGTCACCTGCAAGCCAATAATCAGCAGCAACTGAGCCAGGTGCAGGCGCTGAATGACCAGGCGCAAAACCTCAAACTCAATGAGGAGCGCCTGAGCGCACGCCTGGCGCAATTACCTCCCGCCGATGAACTGGAAGCACGTAGCCGTCTGGTCATTCAGTTGCAAGGTGATCAGCAGCGGTTGAACCAGCGCCTGGAAACCATACTCGGTGCCAGTCGCAAGGACTGGCGTCTGGCCGAGGCGGAGCACCTGCTGCGTCTGGCCAGCCTGCGACTGTCCGCCTTGCAGGACATCAGCAGCGCCCAAGCGCTGGTCCAGGGTGCCGACGAGATTCTGCGCGAGCAGAACGACCCAGGCGCCTTTGCTGCTCGCGAGCAGGTGGCCAGGACCCTGATTGCCTTGCGCAGTACCGAACAACCGGATCGCACCGGGCTGTTCCTGCGTCTGGGCGCGCTGCGCGATCAAGTGGCCAGTCTCACCGAGCTGGCGCCGGAGTACAAGGACCGTGGCGATTCGTTGCTGGGCCTGACCGCCGATGGCGACGGTGCCAGTCGCTGGGCGCAATGGTGGGATCAGATTTCGCGCTACATCCGTATCGATTTCAATGCTGACAAAAACGTTCGTCCATTGCTGGCCGGCCAGAGCCTGAGTCAGGTACGCCTGGCCCTGAGCCTGGCGCTGGAGCAAGCGCAGTGGGCCGCACTCAATGGCCAGGCGGCGGTTTACTCCCAAGTGCTGGACGAAGCGCGGGACATCCTCAAGGGCAACTTCAACCCGGACAACGCACAAAGCAAAGTGATGCTTGAGCAGGTGGCCGAGTTGAGCAAGCAACCCGTCACCGTAGTCACACCAGATATGACCGGCACCCTGAGCGCGGTGCAGGGGTATCTGGAACGGCGCAACGTCAACGCCGAGGACTCGGTCAAGCCAATGGCCAGGCCTGCCGCGAACGCTACGCCGGAGGCCACGCCATGAGACGCCTCTATGTGATCGTGTTCCTTGTGATCGCCGCTGCCGCTGCGCTGGGGCTGGCGATTGCCGAACACTCCGGTTACGTGCTGATTGCCTACAAGACCTTCCGCTATGAGTCGAGCCTGTGGGCTACTTTGGCGCTGGTGGCTGTGCTCTGGCTGGTTTTCTGGGGCATCAAGTCGCTGGTCGAACTGGTGATGGCTTCCAGTGGCGTGGTCAATCCGTGGTCGCGGCGTAACCGCAGTCGTCGGGTGCAGGTGGCGATCGAGCACGGTCAACTGGACCTGGCCGAGGGTCGCTGGGCCAGTGCGCAACGTCACTTGCATCGGGCCGCCGAAGCCGAGCGCCAGCCGCTGCTTTACTACCTCGGTGCGGCCCGTGCCGCGAACGAACAAGGCAATTACGAAGAAAGCGACAACTTGCTGGAGCGCGCCCTGGAGCGTCAGCCTCAGGCCGAGTTGGCTATCGCCTTGAGCCACGCTCAGTTGCAGACCGATCGCGGTGATACCGAAGGTGCCCTCGCCACCCTGCAAGCCATGCGTGAACGCCATCCTCATAACGCACAGACCCTGCGGCAGTTGCAGCGCTTGCTTGAGCAGCGTGGTGACTGGTCGGCAGTGATTCGCCTGCTGCCGGAGCTGCGCAAAGACAAAATCCTGCCGGCGGCCGAGCTCGCCGAGCTGGAGCGTCGGGCCTGGGGGGCGAACCTGTCTCTGGCAGCGCAACGGGAAGAAGACGGAACGGTGGGGCAGCAATCGCTCGAACGTGCCTGGCAACAACTGACCTCGGCACAGCGTCAGGAGCCGCAACTGGTGCTCGCGTATGCCGAACAACTGCGGCAATTGGGGGCTCAGGTCGAGGCCGAAGAAGTGCTGCGTACCGCTCTCAAACGCAGCTACGACAGTCATCTGGCACGACTCTACGGACTGGTTCGCGGCAATGATCCGGCCCGCCAGTTGCAGGCTGCCGAAGGCTGGCTCAAGGACCATCCGGCTGATCCGGGCCTGCTGCTGACACTGGGTCGTCTATGCCTGCAAAACAGTTTGTGGGGCAAGGCCCGGGACTATCTGGAAAGCAGCCTGCGTGTACAACGCAATCCGGAAGCCTGTGCGGAACTGGCGCGCTTGCTGGCGCAAATGGGCGATACCGAGCGCAGCAACCAGCTGTTTCAGGAAGGCTTGGGGTTATTGGATGAACGCTTGCTCGCGGCCCCTCTGCCAGTGCCAGCCCGCGCTTGACCCGTTCGCTGGCGCCAGGTTCCGGCGTCTGAGCGATGACCTGCGGCGAAGGAGCGATCGTCCTCGCCGCAGTGCGATGATGAGTTGAAATTCAGTTGCCGCATCTCGTCGCAGGCAAAGTCCTACAGAGGACTACACTTTATCCTCTCGTCTGCGTCGGGATTTCCCTACACCTGTGCTGAAGTCTCTGTGGGCACTTGCCTTGTAAGGCCGTCGCGCTTTCCTCTACCGTAATGGTCTGTCACTACTTTTACGGAAAAGCCATGTCTTTGGCCTGCTCACGTTCCTTGTTTTTCATGGCCTTCATTGCGGGCGCTCTGGCGATGGGCGTTTCCTACTACCTGGAATATGCAGTCGGCCTGCGGCCTTGTGGATTGTGTCTGTTGCAACGGTTTTGCATGGCGCTCTTTGCCGGTGTCTGCCTGTTGGCTTCGGTCCATGGCCCTGGTCGCATCGGAAACGTTCTGTATTGGCTGCTCAGTCTTTGTTGCAGTCTCGCCGGCACTGTCACCGCGTGGCGACAGGTCCTGCTGCAAAGCCTTCCGACGGAACAGACAGCGGCGTGCTCGACCCATCTGGCGGACCTGTTGGCCAGTTCTCCGTGGCTATCCGTCGTACAACAAATGTTCAAGGGCGCTGCCGACTGTGTGGAAATTTCCTGGACGCTGTTCGATCTGAGTCTCACCGAGTGGAGCCTGTTGTTCTTCGTCGCGATGATGATTCTGGCCGTTTACCAGTCGTTGCGACTGGTCTGGATCAGCGATCAACGACCACTCAGCGGCGAGTCGTCGCACCGGGCCTTTGCGGGCGATTAAACACTTGTATGAACTTTATCGCCTGCGTACCTTGAAGCCAGTGTCGTGCGGGCATAATCTGGCCCGCACGTGTCATTGGAATTATGTTGCTCGATGACGCTCTGCCTGAAATCGCCCCCGACGTAACAAGAGGGCGACGGGCATAGAGCAGCTGACCCACAAGGGAAGAGAGATCACCATGCTCGAAAGTTGTCAGAATGCTCAGGAACGCTGGGGTGGAGTGCACCTGCTGATCGATCGCTGGTTGCAGGAGCGCAAGGAGCTGATCGATGCATACGACAAGCTCGGTGCCGATCCAGAGGCACTGTCCACGAATCGCAAGCCCTTGCAGGAATTCTGCGGCGTGCTGGTCGATTACGTGTCAGCCGGCCACTTTGAGATCTACGAACAACTTACCGGGGAAGCCAAGGCTTTCAACGACAAGCGTGGTCTTGAACTCGCGGAGACGATCTACCCGCGTATCGACGTAATTACCGAGAAGCTACTGGCGTTCAATGACCTGTGCGATGAGGGCAAATGCGTCGCCGAGAAGTTCAAGGAACTGGGTGGCCTGTTGCACGAACGCTTCGAACTGGAAGATTGCCTGATCGAAGTGCTGCACACGGCTCACAAGGAAACCGATCCGGTTCAGGCCTGAAGCACTTCCTGCAAGACCCCGAAACGGCGTGCCAAGGCACGCCGTTTTTCATTTCCGCTGTCAGCTGGTTGCACCACGCAATTCAACCTCGAACACCAATGGAGTGAACGGTGCGATCACGTCGCCGGCACCGTCGGCGCCATAGGCCTGAGCCGATGGAATCACCAGTCGCCATTTCGCCCCGACCGGCATGTTTTGCAATGCACTGCGCCATCCGGCGATCACGCTGTCGAGACTGAACCATTGTGGCTGGCTGTTCTGATCGAACACTGTGCCGTCGGGCAAGCGACCGATGTACAGCACCTGCACTTTGCCGTTCGGTCCGGCCTTGGCGCCAGTGCCTGGCGTCAACTCCTTGAGCAACACACCATCAGCCAGTTCGCGCACGCCGGGCTTGGCCTTTTCTGTGGCGAGAAAACGCTGTTCCTTTTCCAGTGCCATTTCGCTTTGCGGCTCGGCTGACTGCATGGCGATCCGGGCTTCGTGCTCGGTCAATATCTGCTGGATCTGCTCGTCCTTCAGCGCCAGCGGTTTGCCCTGATAGGCCTGCTGCAATCCTTCGACCAGTGCCTTGAGTTGCAGGTCGGGAGCCTCCTGGCGCAAGCGTTCGCCAAGGCTCGCACCCAAGCTGTATGCGAGATCGTGGGCTTCATTTTCCTGCGTTGTTGCGGCGGCTTGGGCCACCGAAAAAAACACACACAGAGATAAAAAAAGGCAGCGCGACATGGGCATTCTCCGACCTGAATTGCGGGCGATTATGCCAGTGAGAATGCGCGCAACGGTGAACTGCTTTTGCGTCGCGGCAGAAGTTTTTCGATCCTTTGCAACGCGGGGCTTTCGATAGTGTCAACATGCCCTAGCGGCGGTTGCAGCAGAGGTCTAGTATGAGCCGCACTCACTTCAGCCAGGAGGTAAACCATGTCGGCCACCAAGAAGCCAGTAAACACTCCATTGCACCTGCTCCAACAACTATCGAGCAGCCTGCTCGAGCATCTGGAAACCGCTTGTTCCGAAGCCTTGGCTGATGCTGAAAAACTGCTCGCCAAACTGGAAAAGCAGCGCGGAAAAGCGCAAGAAAAACTGCACAAATCCCGTACCAAATTGCAGGACGCTGCGGCGGCCGGAAAAGCCAAGGCACAAGCCAAGGCCAAGGACGCAGTGGCCGACCTTGAAGAGCTGCTCGATGCCCTCAAGGATCGTCAATCGGAAACCCGCGGCTACATTCTGCAACTCAAGCGCGATGCTCAGGAAAGCCTGAAACTGGCCCAGGGCGTCGGTCGTGTACAAGAGGCTGTCGGCAAGGCGTTGTCCCTGCGTGCAGCCAAACCTGCTGCGGCACCTGCGAAGAAAGCCGCTGCCAAACCGGCTGCTGCAAAAGCACCGGCCAAGCCTGCTGCCGCAAAACCGGCAGCTGCCAAACCAGTAGCGAAAACTGCCGCAGCCAGACCTGCTGCAAAACCGGCTGCGAGAAAACCGGCTGCTGCCAGCACCGCAAAACCTGCGGCTAAAACCACGGCTGCCAAACCAGCCGCTGCACGACCTGCCGCTGCAAAAGCCGCTGCTGCCAAACCAGCTGTGGCTAGAACCGCCGCCGCTAAACCGGCTGCAAAACCAACTGCAAAACCGGCCGCTAAACCGGCAGCCCGGACCGCTGCGGCGAAACCTGCTGCCAAGCCGGCCGCCAAACCCGTCGCTGCAAAACCAGCAGCCAAGCCAGCGGCAAAACCTGCTGTAAAAGCGGCTGCCAAACCTGCTGTTAAACCAGCCGCAAAACCAGCTGCAGCGAAACCARCAGCTGTCGCCAAGCCAGCCGCTGCCAAACCAGCTGCGGCCAAGCCCGCTGCAAAACCAGCGGCCAAACCCGCTGCAAAACCTGCAGTGAAAAAGCCGGTTGCCGCCAAACCAGCCACCGCACCGGTTGCCAAGCCAGTCGCTCCGGCTGCGTCAGCAGCACCTGCTCCGGCAGCCACTACCTCGACAGTCGCGCCAGCACCTACGCCGACCGCAACTTCGAGCGCTGTAACCACCCCAACCAGCGCTTCCTAAGTGCCGGTTACCGCGACGCGCAGCTGATGCAGCGCGTCGCGGTGCAGGTGGGCGACCTCAGTCGTCGCACCTTCCAGCCAGGCCGATAGATCGGTCTCGGCACCTTGCGGCCAACTCTGCGCCGCTCTCTCCAGCCGCAACAACAGATGCCGTTCGGCTTCCAGCTCCAGCGCCTTCACTTGTTCACGCAGGGTATGCAAATCAGTGTCTGCCGTGGCCGCGGCCTTCCATTGTGTGCGCAAGGCGCGTAACGGCCGCACGACATCGGTGTCCCACGAGACGGCCACGCTGCGTAGTTGCTGCAAGCGCTGCTCATCGCAGGCCACGCCTCGTTGTCCCAGCCACGCACAACACAGCAACAGGCACACATTGACCCCCGCCGACTGCAATTGCAGGCATGCCTGCTCAACGCCCGGGCGGGCGTAAATGGTCAGGGAAAAGCTCCACAGGTCAGAGGACATAGTGCTACTCGCGCCAGTTGCGAGCGAAGCTGGTAGACTCCGCCGCCATTATGATTCGACTTCAGAACCTGACTTTACAGCGTGGCCCGCAACGTCTGCTAGAAGACGCCGAGCTGACCCTGCACGCCGGCCACAAAGCCGGTCTCATCGGTGCCAACGGCGCCGGCAAATCGAGCCTGTTCGCCTTGCTTCGGGGCGAGCTGCACCCGGACTCGGGTGATTGCTTCCTGCCGGCCGACTGGCGTATCGCCCACATGCGCCAGGAGGTCGACACCYTCGAACGCCTGGCGGTCGACTACGTGCTCGATGGCGACCTGCGCCTGCGCCAGGTGCAACGCGACCTGGCGGCAGCCGAAGCGGCCCATGACGGTGCCGCACAGGCCCGCCTGCACTCCGAACTCGACAGCGCCGACGGTTACACCGCCGACGCCCGGGCGCGCAAGTTGCTGGCCGGTCTCGGGTTCACCAACGAGCAGATGGATCGTCAGGTCGGGGATTTCTCCGGTGGCTGGCGGATGCGCCTGAACCTGGCGCAGGCCTTGATGTGCCCATCGGACCTGCTGCTGCTCGACGAACCGACCAACCACCTGGATCTCGACGCCATCATCTGGCTTGAGGAATGGCTCAAGAGCTATCCGGGCACCTTGATGCTGATTTCCCACGACCGCGACTTCCTCGATGCCGTGGTCGATCACGTGGCCCACGTCGATCAGCGCAAGATCACCCTGTACCGCGGTGGCTACAGCGCCTTCGAGCGCGCCCGTGCCGAACGCCTGGCCCAGCAACAGCAGGCGTACGAGAAGCAGCAGGTGCAACGTGCGCACATGGAAAGCTACATCGCCCGCTTCAAGGCCCAGGCCACCAAGGCCCGTCAGGCCCAGAGCCGGATCAAGGCGCTGGAGCGGATGGAAGAGCTGACCGCTGCCCACGTCGATTCGCCGTTCGACTTCGTCTTTCGTGAATCGCAGAAAATCTCCAGCCCGCTGATCGACCTGTCCGATGCCCGCCTGGGTTACGGCGACAAAGCCGTGCTGGAGAAGGTCAAGCTACAGCTGACCCCGGGTGCGCGAATCGGTCTGCTCGGCCCGAACGGCGCCGGTAAGTCGACCCTGATCAAGAACCTTGCCGGTGAGCTCTCGCCATTGGCCGGCCGCTTGACCCGTGGCGAGAACACCGTGGTCGGTTACTTCGCCCAGCATCAGCTCGACTCTCTGGATTCCAAGGCCAGCCCGTTGCTGCACCTGCAGCGCCTGGCACCGACCGAGCGCGAGCAGACCTTGCGCGATTTCCTCGGCGGCTTCGACTTCCGTGGTGCGCGAATCGACGAGCCGGTGTTGAATTTCTCTGGTGGCGAGAAGGCGCGTCTGGCTTTGGCATTAATTGCCTGGGACCGGCCGAACCTRCTGCTGCTCGACGAACCGACCAACCATCTGGACCTGGAAATGCGTCTGGCGCTGACCATGGCCCTGCAGGAATTCAGCGGTGCGGTACTGGTGGTCTCCCACGACCGGCATTTGCTCAAAAGCACCACCGACAATTTCTATCTGGTGGCGGACGGCAAGGTCGAGGAGTTCGACGGTGACCTGGAGGACTACACCCGTTGGCTGGTGGACTACCGTCAGCGCAATGCCCCGGTCAGCAACACCCCGGTCAACCCGGACAAGACCGACAAGAAAGCCCAGCGTCAGGCCGCTGCTGCGTTGCGCCAGCAACTGGCGCCGCACAAGCGTGAAGCTGACAAGCTTGAAACCGAGCTGGGCAAGCTCCACGAAAAGCTGGCGAAAATCGATGCCAGCCTCGGCGACAGTGACATCTACGAACCGGCACGCAAGAACGACTTGCGTGATCTGCTGGCCGAACAGGCCAAACTGAAGGTGCGTGAGGCGCAACTGGAAGAAGCGTGGATGGAAGCCCTGGAATTGCTGGAAAGCATGCAGGCGGAGCTGGAGGCGCTGTCCTGATGGACGCCTTCAAGCTGCCGCTGCCGGCGGTGTGGGCCGAGCCGATCTGGCTTGGCGTGCAAATCCTGCTGATCCTGCTCGCCGGTTACTTCGCCCAGCGCTTTGTTGCCAAATGCCTGACTCGTCTCGGTGAGCGCTACCCGTTTCCGCCGCAGTTGCTGATGCCGCTGCGCGGGGGCCTGCGCTGGCTGRTCATGGGCAGTGCGCTGATTTTCGTCCTGGAGCGACTCGGTGTATCGGCCACGGTGCTCTGGACCGCGTTGTCCGGTTTCGTTGCGGTCGCGGCGGTGGCGTTTTTCGCCATGTGGAGCGTGCTGTCGAACCTGCTGTGCGCGATCCTGATCTTTACCGTCGGCCCGTTCCGCATCGGCGACGTGGTCGAGCTGGTGGACACCACCGACAAGCCTGGCGTCAAAGGTCGGGTGGTGGCGATCAATCTGCTCTACACCACGTTGATCGAGGCAGAAGAGCTGGGTACTGGCAGCACCATGGTGCAAGTGCCCAACAGTTTGTTCTTCCAGCGTTCTGTTCGGCGCTGGCGCGGGACGGATGTGTTTCCTTCCAGCGGGTTTGAGAAGTAAGCCTTCTGTTGCCTGATACACCGCCATCGCGAGCAAGCTCTCTCCCACATTGTTTTGTGTAGCACCCGGATATTGCGTCCGCAGCAGATCCCTGTGGGAGCGAGCTTGCTCGCGATGGGGGCCTCAAGTCAGCAGTCGCCATGTCCTGCAAAAAATCGGTAGTCATCGGCCCAAAGCCGCATTAGCTTAGACATCTGTCACGAGTCTGAGTCGAGGTGTGAAATGGAGCTTCAAACATGGCTGGCGTTTTTTGCCGCTTGCTGGGTGATCAGCCTGTCCCCCGGTGCCGGCGCCATTGCGTCGATGTCCAGCGGTCTGCAATACGGATTCTGGCGCGGCTACTGGAACGCCCTGGGTCTGCAATTGGGTCTTGCAGTGCAGATCGCCATTGTCGGCGCCGGTGTGGGCGCGATTCTGACGGCGTCGGCCACAGCCTTCTATGCGATCAAATGGTTCGGCGTGGCGTACCTGGTCTACCTCGCGATCAAGCAATGGYGTGCGCTGCCCAGCGATATGAGCGATGACGCGGCGGTGCGACAGATCGGCAAGCCTCTGGCGCTGGTGTTCCGTGGTTTCCTGGTGAACATCAGTAACCCCAAGGCGCTGGTGTTCATGCTGGCGGTGTTGCCGCAGTTCATCGACCCCCATGCTCCACTGCTGATTCAGTATCTGGTGATCGGCGTGACCATGATCTGCGTCGACTTGATCGTCATGGCGGGCTACACCGGTCTGGCGTCCAGGGTGCTGCGTCTGCTGCGCACACCGAAACAGCAAAAACGCATGAATCGGACCTTTGCCGGACTATTCATC
>NZ_JBGCUL010001154.1:0-1306 GCF_054177685.1 Pseudomonas sp. P5_A2_2 | reverse complement strand
GGCCAGTGCTGACGATAGGTCGGGTGGTCGATGATCCCGGACAGGTCCGTCGGCCAGCCCTGCAACTGGATCGACACCTGCCAGTTGGGCAGCACTGCCGCCAGTTGCGGCCGCTGGTTGAGCCAGCTGTGCAGTTCCCTGGACTGCGCCGGGTTCTGTGGGTTGAGGTAAAGCTCGGCCGTCAGCCGTTGCTCAAGCCAGTCGCTGAAGGTTTGGCGGAACCCCGCGGTCATGCTGCCGGCTCCGATATTCGCCGCCATGGCCAGCAGCAGCGCCATCAACGCCAGGCTCAGGGCCGGCAGTTGCTGGCGGCAATCGGCGACAAACCACTGGCCGAGCACCGAGCGACTGCGCTGCGAACCGAGACTGAGCAGCGAACTGAGCACCACCGGCAGTGCCAGTGCAGCACCGATCAACAGTGCCGCCATCAACACGAAGCCAATGACCAGGCTGTCACCGAAAATCAACGCCAGCAGCGCGATCACCCCGGCCATTGCCGCCACCCCGCCCTGGCGTCGCAACCAGCGGGCATGGGCCTGATGCCAGGCTTGCGGGTCGGCCAGCGCCAGCAAGGGCAAGCGCGCCGCCCGCAGCAGGCTGCCGGCACCGGCCAGCAACGCGCCGATCAGGCTCAAGCCGATACCGCTGAACCACCACGACAGGCTGAGGCTCAACTGTCCCGCCACTTCGGCGCCGTACAAGCCACGCAGGCTGGCGGCGACATCGGGCAACAGCACACCGGCCAGCAGGTAGCCGCTGACCACCCCGGCTACACCGCCGATCAGGGCCAGCCCACCCAATTCGACGGCGAGACAAGCGATCAGCATCCGCGCACTCACGCCGCAGGCACGCAGGGTCCGGAGCAAGCCTCGGCGTTGCTCCAATGCCAGCCCGATGGCGGCGTGCACGATAAACAGGCCGACCACGAAAGACAGCACCCCCAGGGCATCGAGGTTCAGGTGAAAGCTTTCGGTCAGGCGCGCCAGGTTGTTTTCTTCGCTGGCGCGCCTGAGTTGCAGCTGCCCCTTGAGCGAATCCGGCAGCAGTGCGGTGAAATCCTTCGGTAACAGCAGTCGCGACAACTGATCCGGCATCCCCAGAGTCTGCTGGGCAAAACCGATGTCCACCAGCAGTACCCCGGGCGCCATATCGGCTTGAATGTGCAGCGGTGGTAGCGCCATGCCCGCCAGGTTCAAGGGCCGGTCACCCTCACGCAAACCCAGTGCCTGCAAGGTCTGCGACGATATCCAGGTAGTGCCCGGCGGGCTGAAAAAATCGACCACCTGTTCAATCGCCAGGGCCTGCC
>NZ_JBGCUL010001153.1:0-1306 GCF_054177685.1 Pseudomonas sp. P5_A2_2 | reverse complement strand
CTGCTGCATGAAGAACTCGGCTTCCCCGAACGCAAAACCATCAGCCTCGCCACCTCGATCAACTTCGACCTGGGCTGCAACGGTACAGACGCCCGGCATTTGATCGAAACCCTGGAAGACCACTTCGCCATCGATTTCGTAGATTTCGACAGCTATCGCTATTTCCAGCCCGACGGCTTTGACGTGAATCTAAAGCGAAAAGCCAAGGGTCGCGGCGAGAAGGTGCCTTTGACCATCAGCATGCTCTACCGGGCCATCAAGGCCCAACGCTGGGACACGGATGAGCTCGAGGGCCTGTAACGGCCCGACGCATTCTGACTTGCCCGCGAAAAACTGAATTTTGCGCACAAAAAAGCCGCCCCGAGGGGCGGCTTCTTCGTTAGCTCAATCCAACACTTACAGCTTTGGACCAGCAGCCTTGATCGCGTCGCTCACTTCGAACTTCTTGAAGTTCTCGATGAACAGGCCGGCCAGTGCTTTGGCGGCTTCGTCGTAGGCGGCTTTGTCAGCCCAGGTGTTGCGTGGGTTCAGCAGGCCAGTCTCAACGCCCGGTACGGCCACTGGCACGTCGAGGTTGATGGTGTCCAGGTGCTCGGTCTCGGCACCGATCAGCGCGCCGCTCTGGATCGCTGCGATCACGGCGCGGGTGGTCGGGATGTTGAAGCGCTTGCCGACGCCGTAGCCACCGCCGGTCCAGCCGGTGTTGACCAGATAGACCTTGGAGCCGAAGCCGCGGATGCGCTTGATCAGCAGCTCAGCGTATTCGCCGGCCGGACGCGGGAAGAACGGTGCGCCGAAGCAGGTGGAGAAAGTCGACTTGATGCCGCTGCCCGAGCCCATTTCGGTCGAACCGACCAGCGCGGTGTAGCCGGACAGGAAGTGGTAAGCCGCTTGTTCTTCGTTGAGGATCGACACTGGCGGCAGCACGCCGGTCAGGTCGCAAGTCAGGAAGATCACAGCGTTTGGCTCGCCACCGAGGTTCTTCTCGGAGCGCTTGGCAACGTGCTCCAGCGGGTAGGCGGCACGGCTGTTCTGGGTCAGGCTGACATCGGCGTAGTCGGCGTGCTTGGCGTCGTCGATAACGACGTTTTCCAATACCGCGCCGTGCTTGATGGCTTTCCAGATAACCGGCTCGTTCTTCTCGGACAGGTCGATGCACTTGGCATAGCAACCGCCTTCGATGTTGAACACCACGCCTTCGCCCCAGCCGTGCTCGTCGTCACCGATCAGGTAACGGCTTTCGTCGGCCGACAGGGTGGTTTTACCAGTGCCGGACAGACCGAAGAACAGGGTCACGTCGCCCTCT
>NZ_JBGCUL010001152.1:0-1306 GCF_054177685.1 Pseudomonas sp. P5_A2_2 | reverse complement strand
ATTCGCAATGGCCCCGAGGGTTCGGCCGAAGGGTCGACCGCACGCTTGGCCTCGGCGGTGAGGGCGAGAATTTTCGAGGCGTAGGCCAGGAAGGTCTGCCCCGACGGGCTGATGCGCAGCCCTCGACCCTCACGCAGAAACAGCGCGACGCCGAGTTCGACCTCCAGAGCCTTGATCCGTGCCGTGATGTTCGACGGCACGCAATGCAGCACCTCGGCCGCACGGGCGATGCTGCCGACGTCGGCCACGGTCTTGAACATGCGAATCTGTGCCAGCTCCATACATCACCCATAGTGAACGGTTAGCGCAGTATAAGTCAGTTGTGGCGAACGATGCGCTTTCTGATACTCGGTGCATCCGCTCACAGGTGCACGACCATGACGCCGCTCACACCCTCCCCCGTTTCACCCTGGAAAATCATCCTGGCCATGACGTTTGTCGTGGCGTGCTGGGGGTATTCCCCAACCGGCATCCATATCGGCCTGCAGGCCTACGACCCCGTGCACCTGGCACTCCTGCGCTTCCTGCTGGCCTCCGTGTTCATGTCTGTGGTCGCGATATTCAAGGGCATTCGTTTGCCCAGGCTTCGAGATCTGCCGCTGATGTTCGGCCTGGGTTTCTTTGCCGTGAGCCTGCACCACGTGGCGATCAACTTCGGGCAGCAGGGTGTCAGCGCTGGGGCTTCGAGCGTCCTGGCCCAGACCACGCCGCTGTTCAGCACATTGATTGCGCGCTTCGTGTTCAAGGACCAGGTGAGCCTGTGGCGCTGGGGTTGTGTGCTGCTCGGGTTGTTTGGCGTGCTGATTGTGGTGGCGGGTGATCATGGCCTGGGCAGTATTGATGCCCACGGATTGCTGATCCTGCTGGCGGCGGTGTCCTGGAGTCTCTACTTTGCCCTGCAAAAGCATCACACCGGGCGTTACGACGGGCTGACGCTGGTGTGTTACACGGTGTGGTCCGGGACGGTGTTGTTGTTGATTTATCTGCCCGGCCTGATGGATCAAGTCGCGATTGCGCCGCTGCATGTGCAGTTCGCCGTGCTGGCGCTGGGGATTTTCCCGAGTGCCCTGGCGTACCTGGCCTGGGCCTATGTGCTGGCGCATGTCGACTTGAGCCGGGCGACGATGACGCTGTATCTGACGCCGCCGACGGCGATGGTCATTGCGTCTTATGCACTCGGCGAGCGGCCGACATTGATGATCGTGGTTGGTGGGCTGGTGGTGCTGGCGAGTGTGCTGGCGTTGAATCTGGAACGGCKGGTTGTGGTTGTTCAGGTTGCTCGGGTCTGATCCATGCTTTTTGTTGC
>NZ_JBGCUL010001151.1:0-1307 GCF_054177685.1 Pseudomonas sp. P5_A2_2 | reverse complement strand
GCCAGCATGCCGTACACCACTGCAGGCGCCGTCACCCGAAACCAGCAGCCCAGCTTCAATCGACCGGCCAACAGTTGCAGCAAACCCGCCAGCAACAGAATCGGCCCGAGCATGGCGATACCGTGCTGGCGGACCAGTTCGAATACCAGAACGGCCAGGCCCGCCGCCGGGCCGCTGACTTGCAGCGGCGAACCGGCTAACCAACCGACCACCAGACCACCGATGATGCCAGTAATCAGACCTTTGGCCGGCGGCAGCCCCGAGGCAATCGCGATGCCCATGCACAGGGGCAGGGCAACCAGAAACACAACCACCGAAGCCAGCAGCTCCCGTGGCAGAACAGCTTTTAATTGAGCAGCACGCATGGTGAGTCTCCCGAAGTTTTCTTCAGGCATGGCAAAGCCAGGCTGCCTGAATGGCAGCCTCGGCTAAACCACACATCGATTTAGGAAGATTTAGAAGCGCGCTTTTGGCGTCGCCACAGGAATCGGCAGGCTGCCATTTAGCGGCAGGAAACAACCTTGATCGGCGTCGTAGGCTTTGATTTCGCTGGTTTCGATGTTGTAGACCCAGCCGTGAATAAATAACTGACCGTTGGCCATGCGCGAAGCCACCGACGGATGGGTGCGCAGATGCTGCAACTGGGCGATCACATTCTCTTCGGTGAGGATGTGCATGCTTTCGCTTTCGCTAGAGCAGTTGCAGTTCTCCTGCACCATGGTTTTTGCCACTTCGGCGTGCCGCAGCCAGGCTTTGACCGTGGGCATTTTTTCCAGGCTGTCCGGGTTGAGCACCGCGCGCATGGCGCCGCAGTCGGAATGCCCGCAAATAATGATGTGATGCACCCCCAGAGCCAGTACGGCGTACTCGATCGCCGTGGAAACACCGCCGTTCATTTGCCCGTAAGGCGGTACAACGTTGCCGACATTGCGGGTTACGAACAGGTCGCCGGGGGAGCTTTGGGTAATCAACTCGGGCACGATGCGCGAATCGGCGCAGGCGATGAACATCGCTCGTGGCCGCTGGGCCGTGGCAAGTTTTTTGAAGAGCTCTTCCTGTTGCGGAAAGATCTCATGATGAAAATGCAAAAAGCCGTCAACAATATGCTGCAACGCTGCATCGGCGGTTTCCGCCTCGGGTTCGGGCGAGGCCGACGCAGCCAACGGCTGTTTATCCTTGTCACTCATGATTCATCCTCATTGACGGGCTCAGGGAGTCATCCCGTGTGGTCCGGTGTGAAGCCAGTGGCTGGTTAAAAAACATCCAGGCCAATCATCTCGACCCATCGGTCACTCGATGAACAAGGT
>NZ_JBGCUL010001150.1:0-1309 GCF_054177685.1 Pseudomonas sp. P5_A2_2 | reverse complement strand
GATCACTGGCGCCTCCAGCGGCATTGGCGCGCACTTGTCGCGGATCGCCGCTCGCGCTGGCGCCCGCGTCGTGCTCGCTGCGCGACGCGTCGAGCGGCTCGAACAGGTTGCCAAGGACATCGAGTGGGAGAGTGGCCAGGCACTGTCGGTCGCTCTCGACGTCACAGACCGGGCCAGCGTCGAGGCGGCCTTCGACACCGCCGAGGCACACTTCGGGGTAGTCGACGTAGTGCTCAACAATGCCGGCATCGGCAATGGCCAACGCCCACTGGAAATCGGTGAGGAAGATTGGCGTGCAATGCTGGCGACCAACCTCGACGGTGTCTGGCGCGTTGCTCAGGTCGCAGCGCAGCGGCTGGTTAAAGCAGGACGTAGCGGCAGCATCGTCAATATTGCCTCGATACTTGGTCTACGAGTCGGCACCGGCTATAGCCATTACTGCGCCGCCAAAGCAGGCGTGGTGCAACTGACCAAGTCGCTGGCGCTGGAGCTCGCGCGCCACAAGATTCGCGTCAATGCCATAGCCCCGGGCTACTTCAAGACGGAAATGAATGAAGCTTTTTTCGATAGTGACAAGGGCATCAACTACATACGTGAGCTGATTCCCATGCGCCGATTAGGCGAACTCCACGAGCTGGAAGGGCCGTTTCTACTACTCGCCAGCGATGCCGGTGCGTTCATGAACGGTAGCGTTCTGGCAGTAGATGGAGGTCAATTGGTCAGTAGCTTGTAAGCAAGTTCGATGACAAGGCTTGTGCTCAGACAGAGTCGCCAGCTGCAACCATGATCTGGTTGAGCACTGACTTGCCATACTTCACCGGTACCTCCAACAGCTATATCCGCCACAGTTCAACAAATCACTCAGGCCCCGGCGATCACCCACCGGGGTACAGGTTGATGATCGTCAGGTAGATACGGATTGAAATGTTCAGCGGCTGGCCACTAATAGCGCCACAGCTTCGCAGGCCGTTTCAGTTTCTGCCTCCAGCCGTGCCAAGTCTCCATGAGCGGACCAGGCGATGATCAGACCATCTACAAGGTGAACCAACAGTCGACTTGTGGCCTTCAAGAAGGTCTTGTCGAATTGCGCACCGATGGCTTTTTCCATGGCCTGTTCCGTTGCTTCTATTGCTACCGCGTAGATCCTGGTCGCCATCTCGGGGTTGTTGCGCATGGCCCAGAAGAAAAGCTCGGTTTGTGCCTTGGCTATGTCGGGGTTGGTGGAGAACCACGTGACTAATTGACGAAGCATTTCCGCTGTCGTTTCGGCTGCGGTAGTCCCCGCAGGCACGTTCGTCAGGGCCTGGTG
>NZ_JBGCUL010001149.1:0-1312 GCF_054177685.1 Pseudomonas sp. P5_A2_2 | reverse complement strand
GCGAGCAAGCTCGCTCCCACAGTGATCTACGACGGCTGTCCCAACAAACCCCGGAGAAATCCGGGGTTTGTCGTTTCTGGCCACCCCGCTATCATTCGCGGATCTTTTGGGGGATTTGACTGATGCTCAATGGCCTGTGGCTTGGCTTCTTCATCGTGGCAGCCGTATCGGCGCTGGCGCAGTGGCTGATCGGCGGTAATGCCGGGATTTTCGCGGCAATGGTGGAAAGCATTTTTGCCATGGCCAAGCTGTCGGTCGAAGTCATGGTGCTGCTGTTTGGCACCCTCACCCTCTGGCTGGGTTTTTTGCGCATTGCCGAGAAAGCCGGGATCGTCGAATGGCTGGCCAAGGCCCTGGGGCCACTGTTTTTGCGCCTGATGCCTGAAGTCCCGCCGGGTCATCCAGCCATCGGCCTGATCACCCTGAACTTCGCCGCCAACGGCCTGGGCCTGGACAACGCCGCCACGCCGATCGGTCTCAAGGCCATGAAAGCGCTGCAAGAACTCAATCCCAGCGCTACCGCCGCCAGCAACGCACAGATCCTGTTCCTGGTGCTCAACGCCTCTTCGCTGACCCTGCTGCCGGTGACCATCTTCATGTATCGCGCCCAGCAAGGCGCGCCCGACCCGACGCTGGTGTTCCTGCCGATCCTGTTGGCGACCAGTTGCTCGACCATTGTCGGCTTCCTGTCGGTGGCGTTCATGCAGCGCCTGCGCATCTGGGACCCCGTGGTGCTGGCTTACATGATCCCCGGTGCCCTCGCTCTTGGTGGGTTCATGGCGTTACTGGCGACCCTTTCGGCGACCGCGCTGGCCGGTCTGTCATCGATCCTCGGCAACCTGACGCTGTTTGGCCTGATCATGCTGTTTCTGCTGATCGGCGCGCTGCGTAAGGTGAAGGTCTACGAGGCCTTCATCGAGGGTGCCAAAGAGGGGTTCGACGTCGCCAAAAACCTGCTGCCCTATCTGGTGGCGATGCTCTGCGCGGTTGGCGTATTGCGAGCTTCCGGTGCGCTGGACTTCGGCCTGGACGGGATTCGCCATCTGGTCGCGTGGGCCGGGTGGGACACGCGATTCGTCGATGCGCTGCCGACGGCGATGGTCAAACCCTTCTCCGGTAGCGCTGCCCGGGCGATGCTGATCGAAACCATGAAGACCTCGGGCGTCGACAGCTTCCCGGCGCTGGTGGCGGCAACGGTCCAGGGCAGTACCGAGACGACGTTCTATGTCCTGGCGGTGTACTTCGGCGCCGTGGGCATCCAGCGCGCACGCCATGCAGTCGGTTGTGCATTGCTGGCGGAGCTGGCCGGGGT
>NZ_JBGCUL010001148.1:0-1313 GCF_054177685.1 Pseudomonas sp. P5_A2_2 | reverse complement strand
CGACGTACTCGCGAACCTGGCCTTCACCTTCGAAAACCAGAGTGCTGGTGACCACGTTGTCGAGGAATGCCCGGTCGTGGCTGACCATCAGCACGGTGCCATTGAAGGTCAGCAAGACTTCTTCGAGCAGTTCGAGGGTTTCAACGTCGAGGTCGTTGGTCGGTTCGTCGAGTACCAGCAGGTTCGCCGGCTTGCTGAACAACTTGGCCAGCAACAGACGGGCACGCTCACCACCGGACAGCGCCTTGACCGGCGTGCGGGCACGCTGCGGGCTGAACAGGARGTCGCCGAGGTAGCTCAGCACGTGGCGGCTCTGACCATCGATATCGATGAAGTCGCGACCTTCGGCGACGTTGTCGATCACGGTTTTTTCCAGGTCCAGCTGATGGCGCAACTGGTCGAAGTAGGCAACATCGATCCTGGTGCCCTCTTCCACTTTGCCGCTGGTCGGCTGCAGGCCGCTGAGCATCAGCTTCAGCAACGTGGTCTTGCCGGTACCGTTGGCGCCAAGCAGACCGATACGGTCGCCGCGCTGCAGCACCATGGAGAAGTCCTTGATCAGGAACGGGCCGCCCGGGTGAGCGAAGCTCACGTTCTCGAGCACCATCACTTGCTTGCCGGACTTGTCGGCAGTATCCAGCTGGATATTGGCCTTGCCGGTACGCTCACGACGTTCGCTACGCTCGACACGCAGGGCCTTGAGGGCACGTACGCGGCCTTCGTTACGGGTGCGACGGGCCTTGATGCCCTGACGAATCCACACTTCTTCCTGGGCCAGGCGCTTGTCGAACAACGCGTTGGCGGTGGCTTCGGCAGCGAGTTCGGCTTCTTTGTGCACGAGGAAACTGGCGTAGTCGCCGTTCCAGTCGATCAGGCCGCCGCGATCCAGTTCGAGGATGCGGGTGGCCAGGTTCTGCAGGAAAGAACGGTCGTGCGTGATGAACAGCACGGCGCCCTGGAAATCCTTCAGTGCTTCTTCAAGCCAGGCGATGGCACCGATGTCCAGGTGGTTGGTCGGTTCGTCGAGCAGCAGCAGGTCCGGCTCGGACACCAGGGCCTGGGCCAGCAGCACGCGACGACGCCAGCCGCCGGACAACTCGGCGAGGGTCTTGTCGGCCGGCAGTTGCAGGCGGCTCAGGGTGCTGTCGACCAGGGTCTGCAGGCGCCAGCCATCGCGGGCCTCGAGGTCGTGCTGGACGTGCATCAGTTTGTCCAGATCGGCGTCAGTGACGATGTTCTGGCTCAGGTGGTGATATTCGGCGAGCAGGGCGCCAACGCCGTCCAGGCCTTCGGCCACCACGTCGAATACTGTC
>NZ_JBGCUL010001147.1:0-1314 GCF_054177685.1 Pseudomonas sp. P5_A2_2 | reverse complement strand
CGTGCAGGGCGAGCTAGGCGATCTGCTGTTCCAGGTGGTTTATTACAGCCAGTTGGCCCGGGAAGAAGGGCGCTTCGAGTTTGAAGGCGTGGTCGACAGCATCACCCGCAAGCTGATCCGCCGTCATCCCCACGTGTTCCCCACCGGTGACCTGTATGCGCCGCTGGATGTCCCGCGTTTGAGTGAAGAGCAGGTCAAGCAGCGTTGGGAAGAGATCAAGGCCGAGGAGCGCGCGGAGAAATCTTCAACGCCCGAACAGCTGTCGTTGCTCGATGATGTGCCCGCCGCTCTGCCAGCGTTGTCCCGTTCGGCAAAATTGCAGAAGCGCGCGGGGCAGGTCGGGTTCGACTGGCCAGACGCCTTGCCGGTGCTCGATAAAGTGCGTGAGGAACTCGATGAAGTCCTCGAAGCGATGTCGGAAAACGATCCCGAAGCCGTGGCCGACGAGATCGGTGACCTGCTGTTTTCCGTGGTCAATCTGGCGCGGCATCTCAAAGTCGATCCGGAAACCGCACTGCGTGGCGCCAACGGCAAGTTTGAACGACGCTTTCGTTTTATCGAACAGGCATTGCGCGACACCCGCAGTCCCATGGAAGATTGCACCCTCGAAGAGTTGGACGCCTTGTGGGGCGAAGCCAAACGTCAGGAAAAGAATTTGCCCAGCTGCGGTTGAGCAGTGGCCTAAGTGAGTAATAAGCACCATGAGCATTTCCCTTCGCGACCAGTTGCTCAAAGCAGGGCTGGTCAACCAGAAGCAGGCCAAGCAGGTCAGCAAAGACAAGCAGAAACAACAACGCCTGGCCCACAAAGGCCAGATCGAGCTGGATGACTCCCAGCAGCGCGCGGCGCAGGAAGCCATGGCCGAGAAGGTCAAGCGCGACCAGGAACTCAACCGCCAGCAGCAGGAGAAGGCCGAGGCCAAGGCCCGTGCCGCGCAGGTCAAGCAATTGATCGAAGTCTCGCGCCTGCCGAAATTGACGACCGAGGATTACTACAACTTCGTCGACGACAAGAAGGTCAAGCGCATCTGCGTCAACACCCTGATGCGCAACAAGCTCAGCAGCGGTTCGCTGGCCATCGTGCATCACGCTGGCGGCTACGAAGTGATTCCGCGCGAGGCGGCACTGAAGATTCAGGAACGCGACCCTCAACGTATCGTGCAGATGAATGTGCAGACCGAAGAAGTGAGTGTCGAGGATGATCCGTACGCCGCCTATAAGATCCCTGATGATCTGATGTGGTAACACGCTGAAGGCTGCAATACGACAAACCCCGCTCATGGCGGGGTTTGTCGCTTTCAATGCTGTGTTTGCC
>NZ_JBGCUL010001146.1:0-1318 GCF_054177685.1 Pseudomonas sp. P5_A2_2 | reverse complement strand
CGCACCGTCGGCGCGATCAAAAGCGAGCTGCTGTTTGAAATTCTCAAGCGGCTGGGTGCCGCTGGCATTGAACTGGCGAAACCGCCTGCTGCGTGATGCGAGATCACACGGCAGGCAGTTGCTGGATCATGATGGACTCGTTGACGGCAAATAAGTAACGTAACCGGCGCTGCTTTYGAACCTGGAAAATCGAAAAGGGAGTTTGCATCGTGACCGAAGAGACAAAAACCAAAGGACCGGCTTCGTACTTCCCGTCAATCGAAAAAAAGTACGGTCAGCCGATCACCCATTGGCTGGATCTGCTTAAAACCGTCAGCGACAAGAAACACATGGAGATGGTGACTTGGCTCAAAGCCGAACACGGCATGGGTCATGGCCACGCAAACGCGTTGGTTGCCTATCATTTGGCTGCCACCAAAAGCGCCTAGCCACGCGCAGTCGGTGGAGCCGGGTAAAAACCGGCTCCACCGTTAATATTCTGTTGCCCTATCCTTTCATCCAAGCCATCACGCCGGACATCGACCATGTCAGCCCCCGAATCCACCCTCCTCGACAGTTGGCACCACAACGCCCAGGCCTGGATTGACGCCATCCGCAGCGGCACCATCGAAAGCCGCCTCAAGGTCACCGACCAGGCCATTCTGCTGGCGGTGCTGGGTCGTCAGCCCGAGCGTGTACTCGACCTGGGTTGCGGCGAAGGCTGGTTGTTGCGCGCGCTGGCTGAACGGGCCATTGACGCGGTGGGTGTGGATGGCGACGTGACGCTGGTGGAGGCGGCGCGAGCGGCGGGTTCGTCGAAAGTGCATGTGGCGAGTTATGAAGCGTTGGCCGAAGCGAAAGTCGATATCGGCCGCGACTACGACCTGATCTGCGCCAATTTTGCCCTGCTGCATCAGGACATCATCCCCCTGCTCGCCGCCATGAACCTCTTGCTCGCCCCGGGTGGCGCGCTGGTGATCCAGACGTTGCATCCATGGGCAGCTGCGGCAGGCGATTATCAGGATGGCTGGCGGGAAGAGACCTTCGCCGGCTTCAAGGGGCAGTGGCAGCCCATGCCGTGGTATTTCCGTACTCTGTCCAGTTGGTTCAATGCGCTGGACATGGCCGGTTTTACGCTGGTCGGCTTGCAGGAGCCGCAGCACCCGCAAAGCCCTGTGCCGCAGTCGTTGCTGTTGGTGGCCGAGCCGCGGTGCTGAGTGATGCAAATCCTTTGGAAGCTTGCTCGCGATAGCGGTCTGGCTGTCACTTCATCGGCGGCTGTCGAGCCGTCATCGCGAGCAAGCTCGCTCCCACAGGTTTTCCGGTGCTCGTCAGGAAC
>NZ_JBGCUL010001145.1:0-1320 GCF_054177685.1 Pseudomonas sp. P5_A2_2 | reverse complement strand
TAAGCGGTCTGTAGCGCGGCGATCGCATCTTTCCAACGGAAAACGGCCTGCGCGGCAGCGCTTGAAACGAACACGGGGGACTGGGAAGTGGCGGTCATGCGTTGAGCTCCGAAAAAGGCAGAGACAGTTGAAGTAAAGGGCGAGGCGGCCTACGTAAGCCGCACTCAGGCTACGGATGGTTACTTAACTAAAGGCAGCACTAACAAAACGATGCGTACACAAAGTATTATTGGGTGAGATTGCCATTGTCAATGGCTTACTTTCCTAAAGATTGGTTTGCTTTGGTACGGTTGCGAAAACGAAACGGAACGTATAGATTTGATTTGTCTTTTGCAACGCTGATTTCTGGTGAGCGCCATGAAGCGGGGATGATGGGTAGTTGAAGGCCTGGACGGTCCTGCCCAGTGGATTTGTTCGTCGCTGCACTTGAAGCGGTACTGTGCGAGGCCTGAAGGCTCGCCACAGATGACTATACGAGGGCTATACCCGGTCGCGGATGTCTCTTGCCGAGGCGTATTTCGATGTATCGGATCTGGCAAACAGGCTGTGTCATTAGATCGCAGCTACCACCCGCCAAAGAAGCGGAGAGGAGACAAGAATGAGTCAGGTTAAACGCGTTTTGATTGTAGGCAGTGGAATCGGCGGTGCCACCGCAGCTTATGCACTGCGCAGAGCGGGAGTGGACGTCCACTGCATCGATATCAAGCCGGGGATTCCCTCGGCAGGGTCGGGCATTTGCCTGTTACACAACACGGTCCGAGCATTGGACATGATCGGATTGGCGGAGCCATGCCTCGACAGTGGTATGCGATTCGACGCGTTTCGGCAATTCGATTCCTCAGGTCAACTCCTGCGTTCGGATCCTGCACCTCCCAGCTGTGGCATCCGTCGGCCAGAACTTGCCCGAATCCTGGAGTCGGCAGCGCAAGGGGCGGGGGCAGTTCTAGATAAAGGGTTGACGATCGAACATCTCGACGACCGTGGGGACTGCGTCGAAGTTAAATTCTCGGATGGTCGCGAGGCTACCTATGACTTGGTTGTGGCTGCGGATGGTGCCTACTCCAAGCTCCGCGATCAGGTTTTCGGTGCTGAGTGCAGACCTCGTTTCGCAGGTCAGAGTGTGTGGCGTTTCAATGCGCCGCGTCCGGCTCAGATTGATGGGTTCTGTTTGTACCGCAGCCCGTCAGGTAAAACAGTGGGCTCTTTCCCGACATCGGAGGACAGCTGCTACCTGTTTTATCTCGAGAACAGCGTGGAGCCTCTGCGCGTACCAGAGGATCAAGCGAAAGCGATGATTCGCGAACGCCTTGCCGAATATAC
>NZ_JBGCUL010001144.1:0-1320 GCF_054177685.1 Pseudomonas sp. P5_A2_2 | reverse complement strand
CATCTGCATCGAGATACAGTAGATCAACCTTCTTTTGTTGCCGAGAATATTGCTCCTGCAGAAACTGAGCTTCTATTGCGGAACCAGTTCCTTTCAATACGACAGGCTGCTGAAGAGCAAACTCACGCATGAGGAAGTTCAGAAGAGCAAGCTTGTCCTGCCCTTCCAAACGACCATCATTGAAGAATTCAATATGAAATTTATCGCCTGTTACGCCGCTAATAGGTGTAACACCCTTCGCAACCTCAGGTTTAGAAACTCCATTTTCTGCAATAACTTTACTCACAGCACAATTCCTGCTTGATAAACCTACAAATCATATCCACTTCCTCTAAAGAAAGTGTGTGATAAAGCGGCAGACAGAGAATTCGGCGCGAAATATCCTCTGCAATGGGTGCACTCTGTCCGGAAACGTAGGGCAACTTTGTCAATGAAGGGTAAAAGTAACGCCGCGGAAAGATACTATTGAGATTGAGAAACTCAACAAGCTTTAACAATGTTGCTTCGTCTTCGAATATAACTGGAAAATAAGAATAGTTATAATCCGACTGAGGTGTAGTTTTTTGGAACTTTACTGGCACACCTTCAAGATTCTGAAAGTACTGTACAGACAACCGGCGACGAACAGCCATCACCTCATCAATATACTTAAGATTGCACAACCCCATGGCGGCATGAAATTCGGAGTTTTTACCGTTAATACCAACACCACCAAACTCCGTAACCGATGAGTGCCCGAAATTCCTCATCATCGACATCTTTTTATTGATATCAGGATTGTTAGTAGTTACAGCACCACCTTCTACAGTATGAAACAACTTCGTCGAATGGAAGCTGCAAGTAGAAACGTCACCATAAGACAAAAGTGATTTACCTTTGTATTTGGTACCAAAAGCATGCGCAGCGTCGTAGATAACTTTTAAGTTATATTTTTTTGCAATAGCGGCGATTGCTTCCACATCACATGGATTACCGAAGACGTGAGTCGCCAGAATAGCTGTGGTTTTATCAGTTATCGCCTGCTCAATTTTTGATGGATCAATATTCAGCGTATCCGGGCAGATATCCACCATAATCGGACGGCAGCGTTCCCAGACAATGCTTGAAGTAGTCGCCACATAGCTGAACGGTGTTGTGATAATTTCACCGCTAAGATCAAGCGCCTGAATAGCAATCTGAATCGCAATGGTTCCATTGGTCAGGAACAGCAAATGATCGACATCAAGGTGCTTTTTAAGTTTGATTTCCAACTCATTCAGCAATGGACCATTATTGGTCAGCCATTCACGCTCCCAAATTCCAGCTAAATACTCCTGGAAC
>NZ_JBGCUL010001143.1:0-1322 GCF_054177685.1 Pseudomonas sp. P5_A2_2 | reverse complement strand
ATGAACTCGTGATAGCCGACCTCCTCCCAGCCCGCTCCGCTATCAAAATAAAGCCTGACTTCATCACTGGCACCTGGCGGGGCCGCGTTGTCCCATTCCGGGATATAAACCGTCAGCCCGCTGGCCAGCCTGGGTCCGTTGAGCAGCCCCGTTGCAGCGTCGGCATAATCCTCAGATTTGATCTCGATCACCATATCGGCAAGATTTGCCCGATACTCCGTGCGCATTTTCAAATAGGCCGCGCTTGCCTCCTGTCGTTGCAGCTTGCTCGCTTGAGTTGCCATGTCCCGCTCTCCTGGTAGCCACTTGAACCATCGGCCATGTAATGGCCTTTCCATCGGTCGACAACAGGGACGCTGCGGGCAAGCCAAATGAACGTCTTCGCGCAGCAGGCCGAACTGACCTTGGGCGGATTAAGCACTCATGGAAAAAAAAGCGATACTGTCAAAGTTGACAGGTGGGTGCCGATTCCCTGCGCAGGAAGGATGGGGGCGCAGGGTTCAAAACGACGAAGAAAACCTCAAGACCGCGCCGAAAAGCTCAGGCTCGCAGCCCCCTCGAGCAAGTCCGTTACACACAGAGAAATACGTCGACAGGCGTCCGCCAGCTTCAGCCGGTCCACCACCAGGCCGATGCGAATGTGCCCCGCCGCACTCGGCCCGAAGGCTTCGCCGGCCAGCACCGAAACGCCATATAGCCATCCAGCAGCCGCTCGGCGAAATGCTGGGCCGACAACCCGGTSTGGCGCACGTCGACCATCACGAACATGCCGCCATCGGGGCGAATCGCCCGGATGCCAGGGCACAGATCCAGACTGGCGCGCACCAGGTCGCGACGCAGGCGATATTCCTCACACATCAGCGCCACGTGCGGAAGGTTTTCATCCAGCGCCAATTGCGCGGCGTTCTGGATGAAATCCGGAATGCCGAACAGCATGCACAACGACAGATTCACCAAATGTTCACACAGCGATTGCGGCCCGACCACCCAGCCCACCCGCCAGCCACTCATGGCGTGGGATTTCGACAGGATGTTGATGGTCGCCGCTCGCTCGGCCATGCCCGGCAAACTCGCGGGGCTGATGTGCTCGCCCTCGAACAGCAGCTCGCTGTACACCTCGTCGCTGATCAACCACAGGTCATGGCGAATGCATAATTGGGCCAGCGCTTTCCAGGCCTTCATTGGCAGGCTGGCGCCGGAGGGGTTGTTCGGGCTGTTGAGCAACATCGCGCGGGTGTTCGGTGTGATCAGTGCCGCGACATCGGCCGGATCGACCCGAAAGCCGTTCTGCGAACACACCGGCACCGGCACCACTTTGGCCC
>NZ_JBGCUL010001142.1:0-1327 GCF_054177685.1 Pseudomonas sp. P5_A2_2 | reverse complement strand
GTCCTCGGCGCCGACGGTGCTCAGGTCGCTGAGCTCCGGGTCCGGACGATCATCGCCCGGCACCAGAATCACCTGYACGCCGCGCTGCGACAGTTCGACCAGGCGCTCGATGCCGTAACGCCAATAGGCGATACCGCCGTGCAGCGAAATCAGGATCACCTTTGCGTGACGCAGCACTTCATCGACGTACAAATCGACCGAGGCATGGTTCTGCACCTGCATCGGGTTGGCCAGGCGCACGCTCGGGTAATCGTCGGGCAATTGCTGCGCCGCTTCGGCGAGCAGCGCCAGGCTGGAGTCGCCGCTGCACAGGATCACCAGCTCGGCGGGGGTTTGTCCAAGGTCGGCAATGTTGTCATCCGACACGAAACCGCCGGGCTGGGTCCTGAGCAGGTGCATGGCTTACACGCTGAGCGCGGCGCGCAATTGCGCTTCGAGAACCGTGGCATCCAGTTCCTGGCCGATCAGCACCAGACGGGTGACTCGCGCTTCTTCAGCACCCCACTGGCGGTCGAAGTGCTTGTCGAAACGTGTGCCCACGCCCTGGATCAGCAGGCGCATCGGTTTGTTCGGAACGGCGGCGAAGCCTTTGACTCGCAAGATGCCGTGCTGGACCACCAGTTGGGTCAGCGCGTCCATCAGCAGGCTTTCATCGGCTTGCGGCAGTTCGATGGAGATCGAATCGAAGGCGTCGTGATCGTGGTCATCATGATCGTCGTCGCCATCGTGATGATGGTCGTGGTGGCTGTGACGGCTGTCGATGTGCTCTTCGGAGCCGGCACCCAGGCCGATCAGCACGTCCAGCGGCAGGCGACCGCTGCTGGCTTCGACGATTTTCACCGCTGGCGGCAATTCCTCGGCGACTTCCAGGCGCACACGGGCCAGGTCCGCCGGGTTGATCAGGTCGGTTTTGTTGAGGATCACCAGGTCAGCGCTGGCCAGTTGGTCGGCGAACAGTTCGTGCAGCGGCGATTCGTGGTCCAGGTTCGGGTCGAGTTTGCGCTGGGCGTCGACCTGATCCGGGAACGCGGCGAAGGTGCCGGCGGCGACGGCCGGGCTGTCGACCACGGTGATCACTGCATCCACCGTGCAGGCACTGCGGATTTCCGGCCACTGGAAGGCTTGCACCAGCGGCTTGGGCAGCGCCAGGCCGGACGTTTCGATGAGGATATGGTCGAGATCGCCGCGACGGGCCACCAGTTCGCGCATCACCGGGAAGAATTCTTCCTGAACCGTGCAGCACAGGCAGCCGTTGGCCAGTTCATAGACACGGCCTTTGGCTTCTTCTTCGGTGCAACCGATGGAGCTTCGGTGCAACCGATGGAGC
>NZ_JBGCUL010001141.1:0-1330 GCF_054177685.1 Pseudomonas sp. P5_A2_2 | reverse complement strand
GAAAGTAAAGAATCGCAAGTACCACTTATAGCACTCTGATGATTTGCGATAAGTGGTGGTTGCAACACTGTGACGGAAAAAACGTCTAGGAGTTAAGAATGAAGATTGTGTCTAGTTCGTCAAGCGCTCTCGATATTTCAGTCGGTTCCGTAGAATGGGGAGAGTCCACCAAAGGAGTCCTTCGTGAGAGCGAACAAGTACAACTTATCGACAACTTGAAATTTATCTTCAGCCAGGAAAAGCTTGATGCAGAGCGCCACCGACTTGGCCTTTTAAACCCGAAGTATATTTCTATAGATGACCTTGTACCGCCCGACACAAAGATGGTCAGAGAGTCTCTGGCCTATGTTCAAGATCTGTATAAGCCAACTTTAATGCGACACTGCTGGCGCACCTACTACTTTGGATCATTGATCGCGCTGCACGATGGAATCGACTTCGACCGCGAACTTGGCTTCACCTCCGCCATGCTTCACGACCTGGGCCTGACGCCCACAGCTAACCCGCAACCATGCGACTGTTGTTTCGCCGTCAATGGTGGCGTGCACGCACGAGACTTCTTGCTCGGAAAAGGGTTCTGTCGCGAGCACGCGGATATCGTCGCGCATGCAATTGCCGTTCATCTTAATTATCATGTTCCATCTGAGGAACATGGTGCAGAGGCGTTCTTAGTAACTCGCGGCGCTATCTGCGATGTCTTTGGAACAGGTGTTTCACGAATGTCACAACGATCAGTAAAAGAGGTGCTTTCCAAATACTCTCGAGACGAGCTCTACAGTGTATTCAGCGCGACTGCATTCGAACATTTGGTCGGCACACGCTTTGAAGTGTCTTTCAAGGCAGTAACAAATGGACTGGTGGAGACAGTTCCGCATGCACTTGATTTGGCTCCTTACGTGTAAAATAAAAAACAATTTCTGATTGGACACGGCTACGCGACCCCATTGTTTTTTTAACACGGCGCAACAGCCACCTAACTCAACTTCAATCGTAAACTATTGAAGCATCACAGCTTACAGAAAACTCGGACTGGCAACTACTTAACAAGTAGTTGCCAGCCCGACTCAGCCCCGCCATTAACTTTATGTCAAAGGAGTTACTATGCCTGCTTACGTTGTCATGTCCCGCGTCCGGACCACCAATGCGAACGAGCTAGATATTTACCAGAAAAAAGGTCCGCAGACTCTTGCTGGGCGCCCGGTGACACCGCTAGCGTTCTACGGAGATCTCGACATCCTTGACGGCCAGCAGATTGAAGCGGCTGCCATTCTTCAATTTCCCTCGATCAAGGAGGCCCATGAATGGTATGCAAGTGACGCGTATCAAGAAG
>NZ_JBGCUL010001140.1:0-1334 GCF_054177685.1 Pseudomonas sp. P5_A2_2 | reverse complement strand
CTTCGAAGTCCGCCGCCGAGAACACCAGCATTTCCCCGGCACCGTTGTGCCGCAGGTAATCGTCGCCCTGGTGCAGCTTCACGCTACCGGTCCAGTTCTTGAAGTCGGTCAACTCTTCCTTGGGCTTCTGGGTGAACAGGTTGTAGGCGATGCGCACGGTCAGTTGCTCATCCTTCGCCAACTGTTCGATCACCTGGTAATCGTCCGGGTAATTCTGGAAACCGCCGCCGGCATCGATGGCACTGGTCAGGCCCAGGCGATTGAGTTCGCGCATGAACTGGCGGGTCGAGTTGACCTGATACTCCAGCGGCAGCTTCGGCCCCTTGGCCAGCGTCGAGTACAGAATCATCGCGTTCGGCCGCGCCACCAGCATGCCGGTCGGCTCGCCGTTGGCGTCGCGCACGATCTCGCCACCCGGCGGGTTCGGCGTGTCGCGGGTGTAACCGGCTACGCGCAATGCGGCGCGGTTGAGCAAGGCACGGTCGTACAGGTGCAACACGAACACCGGGGTGTCCGGTGCCGCCTGGTTGAGCTCGGCCAGGGTCGGCATGCGCTTTTCCGCGAACTGGAATTCGTTCCAGCCACCGACCACCCGCACCCACTGCGGCGTCGGCGTACGGTCGGCCTGGTCCTTGAGCATGCGCAAGGCATCGGCCAGGGACGGTACACCTTCCCAGCGCAGTTCGAGGTTGTAGTTCAAGCCACCACGGATCAGGTGCAAATGCGAGTCGTTGAGCCCGGGAATCACACAGCGGCCCTTGAGGTCGATCACCTGGGTGTTCGAGCCCCGCAGGGCCATGGCCTGGGCATCGCTGCCCACCGCGACAAAACGCCCGTCGCTGATCGCCACGGCACTGGCGAGCGGTTTTTCGCGGTCAACGGTGTGGAATTGACCATTGAACAGAATCAGATCGGCGTTCATCACGGTTCCTCGTGCAAAGTAGCGGGAGACAGCCAGGGCGCAAACAGACGCGTCGCCATGGGCATGAAGATGTAAACCACCGATAGCACGATGGTCAGGGTGATCAGGAACGTGGCCACCACGTAATTGGAGAGCAAGGCGTTGAGCCGCAACAGCGGCCCCCAGAGCAGCGGCACCAGCAAGGTGTGCGGCAGGATCACCAGCAGCGTCACCACGGCCTGCTTCCAGCGCGGCGGTGGCGTCCCGGCTTCGGCCTGGGGCGAGAACCAGAACTCGTTGACCGGATTAACCTCTGTCTGGTCGCCGTCGGCGAGCATCGGCGCGGCTTGGTCGACCAGTTCCTGGCGTTGCGGTGAGTCGAGCCAGTTCTGCATCGCTTCGGTCGAGCAAAAGCGCAACACGCAGGTGTAGG
>NZ_JBGCUL010001139.1:0-1336 GCF_054177685.1 Pseudomonas sp. P5_A2_2 | reverse complement strand
TATCATTAGGGATTGAAATACACTTATCTGCAGGCCGAGGAGCGCCTATGCCTTTTATGGTACCGAACGCGTCCAATTCATCGATCGCTGCAGCAGGCTTTGATGGGTGTGTTGTCGCTAAGCAGATCATGGGAATAAGCAAGCTGCGCCTGCAGACACGAGCGGCTCGCAAGCCAATCGCGGTATTGGCACTGACCCGATAACCACTCTGCACAAATACCTCATGAACACTGCTGAACGCATCCGAGTCTTCCACGGCCAGCGAGTCGAAAAGTTTTCGCGCCTCCAACCATTCATCTTGCTCTAACTGAATAGCTCCCTCGCCTTCTAACAGCTCCATATTCCGGGCTACTTTATCTCCGCACCGATTAAGAATGCTCCATTGCAAGCGTTCAAAATTCGAAGCCAGTGAAACGTTCATACTAGGCGTATTGGTAAGGCGAATCTGATTGCGACTGTAGAGATTAGACTGGAGAAAATTATGTAGGCCAGCATTGGCATTGGTGGCGACGATCAATTGCCGGATAGGCAACCCCATCTCCCTGGCAATATAACCTGCATACAGCGCACCAAAATTCCCGGTTGGCACACTGAAGGCAACTTCTCTCTTAGGCGCCCCGAGCTGAAGGGCGGAATAAAAATAGAAGGATAGATGTGCAAGCACCCGGACCCAATTCACTGAATTGAACGATATGAGATGCTGCTGCGTTTTGTTGTTACACCCAAAGAACTGTTCGCATAGCCGATGGCAATCAGAATAATCCCCATCCACTGCAACGTTTACAATATTCTCTTCATCAGTACTCAATAAGCGACGTCGATGCTCTTCCGTTATTCCTCTGGAAGGATGCAATACAATTACGGTGACGCCCTGGATCCCTGAAAACGCTGTAATCGCAGCAGCGCCCGTGTCTCCGCCCGTGCAACCCACAACAAACGCTTTCTTTCCCGACTTCAGTAAAGAGTACTCAACCAGGCGAGACATCAATTGGAGGCCAAAGTCTTGATAGACGCCTGCTGGTCCATGAAACAACTCTAATATCCACTCATTACTTGCCGTCTGATAAAGCGGCGCAACCGCTTTGCTTTTGAAGCAGTCAAACGTCTCCTCGAGAATCTGAGACAGCTGATCTTGCGGGACCCACCCCCCCAGAAAAGGCTCGATCACATGGCGGGCCAGCTCATGAAAGGGCAGCCATTCCAACCTGGAGAGTTCATCACTTTGGAAGCGGGGAACCTTGCACGGCACGAACAAACCTCCATCCGGCGCGTACGAGCTCATCAGTACCTCGCTGAATTCGAATGTTTTACCAGGCGTCCGTGTGCTGACGTACTT
>NZ_JBGCUL010001138.1:0-1336 GCF_054177685.1 Pseudomonas sp. P5_A2_2 | reverse complement strand
GAGTTCCCTGATAAACGCTTCTGAATGTTCGTAGGCGTGCAAGACACCGAGCTTGATCATATCGGCGTAATGCGGGTGTTTCTTTCGATATTCGGGCAGGTACAGTCGAATGTAGTTCCCGTAATTCCCGGATGGCAGCAAGCTCTTTTCCAGCAGGTAAGTCTTGCCCGAGCCCTCCACTCCCGCAGTGATCAGCAACTTTGGGATGGTTTCGGCAGTTTTGCCGGCGAAGAGCGTGGGGAAGATCTCGTCGAACGCCTGGGTCACGTCGTCTGGGGAGTAGCTGTATTGCGGTGCTTCTGACATACCTTGATTTCCTTATCAAAGAATTGGGTTGTGATATCCAGCCCCTTCAATAAAGCGTGCGTACGCCGATTGTTCAAGTCGTTGTTTAAATCAAGGTATGTATCTGTTTTTTAAGGTAAAAATCCCTACGACGCAGAGCGAAAAAACGTCGGAGCAATGGCCCACCAACGCGGCAACAACTGCTTGACCCTGTTCTCGCCAAAACGGTCGTCGATCAACATCACCACCCCTTGATCCTGCTGGGTGCGGATCACCCGTCCAGCGGCCTGCACCACTTTCTGTACGCCTGGAAACAGATAGGTGTAGTCGTAACCGGCGCCAAAAATGGCGGCCATGCGCCGTTTCAGTTGCTCGTTCACCGGATTGAGCTGCGCCAGCCCCAAGGTGGCGATAAATGCGCCGATCAGCCGGGCACCAGGCAAATCGATGCCTTCACCAAAGGCCCCGCCAAGCACCGCAAAACCGACACCCTGGCCGTCGGCGTGAAACCGATCGAGAAACTGCTGACGTTGCGCTTCGCTCATGCCTCGGGACTGCGACCACAGACTGATGTGCGGATGCTTCTCGGCGAGCAGCTGCGCCACCTGCCGCAAATAATCGAAGCTGCTGAAAAACGCCAGGTAATTGCCGGGGCGTGCGCAGAACTGTCTGGCGATCAAGTCCACGATCGGTTCGAGGGAGGACTGGCGATGCACGAACCGCGTGGAAATCTGGTCGACGATGTGCACTTGCAGTTGATCGGCATGAAACGGCGACTGGACGTCGATGCACACCGTGTCCGCCGGTGTCCCCAGTAAATCGGCGTAATAGTGCCGGGGGCTGAGGGTCGCGGAAAACAGCACCGTGCTGCGCGCGGCCGTCAGGCGCGGACGGATGAACCCGGCGGGAACCACATTGCGCAGGCACAACTGCGAGAGGTTGCGCTGGCGCTCCAGGTCGCGCTTGCTGATGTCGAACAGGAACTGCTCATCGAACAGCTCGGCCACCCGGAAAAAATGCAGCATGTCGAAGTAAAAACCCTGAAGTGCAC
>NZ_JBGCUL010001137.1:0-1339 GCF_054177685.1 Pseudomonas sp. P5_A2_2 | reverse complement strand
ATATAAGTCAGAGAGCGTTTAATTTTCACCACCGCTTTTAATGATAGGCGAGCGCCCCTGAGACCCTAAGGGCGTTCAGAGTACCGTACTTCCTGCACCTGCAATAAATGATACAGGCATATTAATAGATACAACCGCTTTCAGGGACTAGCAAAAAATCCTGGGGCGGTAGCGTGCCCAAACCTCAATATCGGCCACGGCAAATCCCTCCCCGCCATAGATAAGGGGAAAGCCAAGACCATCAACGGTTTGTGCCAAAGGCAGAACCAACAACTTACCTCAATAACTGGCCGTTGTGGCTGGATATGAAAATTCTGATAAAGACGCCCTTCATGCTGTTATCGAAAGATATCTATTAAAGGTCGCGACCGTCACCTGTAGAAACGTTGCGCTGGTAAGTAATAAACAAGCGCAGGCGATACACCGACAGAACTCTTAACTTTACCCCTACCAATCCGAGTCTTTCTTATGTCCGAACACCAAGAAACCAGTATCGCAAAATTCAAAAGCAAGGAAGCTATCATCGGCATCGTCGGCCTCGGTTATGTAGGTCTGCCGTTGATGCTGCGTTACAACGCCATCGGCTTCCGAGTGTTGGGTATTGACATTGATGAAAGCAAAGTAATCAAGTTGAACTCGGGCGAGAGCTATATAGAACACATTCCAGCAAGCAAGATTAAACTCGCGCGCGAGAGCGGCTTTAGCGCTACTACCGACTTCAGTCGTGTTAGCGAATGCGATGCTCTGATTCTCTGTGTACCGACTCCCCTTAACAAATATCGCGAGCCGGACATGAGCTTCGTGATCAACACCACTGATGCGCTTAAACCCTATTTGCGCGCGGGCCAAGTGGTCTCGTTGGAAAGCACCACCTACCCCGGTACCACCGAGGAAGAACTGCTACCTCGCGTACAGGAAGGCGGTCTAACTGTCGGCAAGAACATTTTCCTGGTCTACTCGCCAGAGCGCGAAGACCCGGGCAACCCCAACTTTGAAACTCGCACTATTCCGAAAGTCATCGGCGGCCATACCCCCGCTTGCCTAGAAGTTGRTATTGCTCTGTATGAGCAGGCCATCGACCAAGTGGTACAGGTCAGCTCGACCAAAGCAGCGGAAATGACCAAGCTGCTGGAAAACATCCACCGCGCCGTCAACATCGGCTTGGTCAACGAAATGAAAATCGTCGCCGACCGCATGGGCATCGACATCTTCGAAGTTGTCGATGCAGCAGCCACCAAACCTTTCGGCTTCACCGCCTACTACCCTGGTCCAGGCCTCGGCGGTCACTGCATACCGATCGACCCCTTCTACCTGACCTGGAAGGCGCGCGAATATGGTC
>NZ_JBGCUL010001136.1:0-1340 GCF_054177685.1 Pseudomonas sp. P5_A2_2 | reverse complement strand
GCCATATTGACCATCAATTACCACCATACCGGGTTCCAGATCTCCCAGCGGTAGCGCGGTGACGGCAAGCCCCGCCAATACCGCCGCCCGCAATCCTTGTTGACTTGGAGAGGTAAAGGCGACCCGCCAATTCACGGTGGAACTCGCCAATGCCTCTACGGCCACCTGGCGGTGTACGCAGGGCGCTGGTGCAAACGCCAGTGGCAAAGGGCAATCGCCGGTAAAGTCGAAACTCTGCGCCGCGGCCCAGACAAACCGGGTTTCGCGCAGCACGGTACCGCCAACCTGACTGCCCGGCAATGCCATGATCACGGCCAGATCGAGCCCATCGGCATCGACCAGCGCGCGCAGGTCTAGGTAGGTGCCGACGGTTACATCAAGACGTACGGCGGGAAATTGTCTGGCGAACCGAGTCAGTAACGGCGGCAGGCCATCGCCGATAAAGTTTTCTGGCACACCGAAGCGCACGGCCCCGGATACCGATGACGCTTCGAAACGCCGGGAGAGGGCGTCTTGTGCTCTGAGGACGTGTTCGGCATGGCGCAGAAAATCTTCGCCATCTTCTGTCAGCGTCAACCGTCGGGTGGTGCGCACCAGTAGCGCGGTACCGGCCTGTTCTTCCAAACGCCGGATCTGATGACTGATTGCTGACTGGCTCAAATGCTGCCGCTCTGCGGCACGAGTGAAACTACCGGTCTCCTTGATCGCGACAAAGGCACGCAACAGCGCTGGGTCGAAGTCCATTTAGTCGACTCATGATGAATATTAATAAAACTTACGAAATTAAATCATTTCTGTCATTTTTTTATTACTTCCAGAATGCGGCCGGTCACTTGGAGTTATGTCTGGTGACGCTGGTCAGGCAATCGCACCAACTCCCCTTGGGGCGGCCTTGCCAGTGCCCATCAACTTGATCTGGAAGATCACGATGCCGTTCTCTTCTTCGCAAAAAGATGTTTTCACAATAGCCGCCGTTTGTTTGGCCTCGCTGATGTTCGGCCTGGAAATCTCGAGCGTGCCGGCCATCCTGCCGACGCTTGAATCGGTTCTGCACAGCGATTTCAACGATATGCAGTGGATCATGAATGCCTACACCATCGCCTGCACCATGGTGCTGATGGCCACCGGCACACTGGCGGATCGGTATGGGCGCAAGCGAGTGTTTGTCATTAGCCTGGTGCTTTTTGGCATTACCTCACTGGCCTGTGGATGGGCGCAAAGCGCCAGCGTGTTGATCGCCAGCCGATTTCTGCAAGGCATGTCCGGTGGTGCCATGCTGATCTGTCAGGTGGCAGTGCTGTCTCACCGATTCCAGTCGGGAACTGCGCGCGGTAAAGCGT
>NZ_JBGCUL010001135.1:0-1340 GCF_054177685.1 Pseudomonas sp. P5_A2_2 | reverse complement strand
ACCGGAGTCGAGCCCAAACGTTCCTTCCGAACCTGGTCGACCCAGCGGCGCAGGGCCGTAGGACCGATATCCAGGCTGGCGCAGACCTCGGGAACCGACTGTCCCTCGTCCAGCACCATGCTCGCCGCCTTGAGTTTGAACTCACTGGAATAAGATTTACGCATAGCCAAAACACCTCAGATTTGGGCGCCATCATAGCGCCCGATTGAAGTGTCCAAAATCATTAGGCCAGTTCAGCTTGCTCGCGATGAGGGCATTGCATTCGGCACATTTGTCGACTGATACACCGCCATCGCGAGCAAGCTCGCTCCCACATTAGGGGTTGCCGTCAAGTTCAGGTATTGCGGTTCACGCGCTTGGGCATCATCCGCAGCAAGGTGTTATCGCCCACCACATAATGGTGATACAGCGCGGCCACGGCATGCAGGCCGATCAGCCAATAGCCGATCGTGCCGCCGAGCTCGTGCCAGCCCTGGAGTTGTTTGGCCAGGTCCTTGTTTTCCGCTATCGGCATCGGCAGGTCGACACCGTAGAACATCACCTGATTGCCTTTGGCACTGGTGACCAGCCACCCGAGAATCGGTGTGAGGATCATGAATATGTACAACGCCCAGTGCATCAGCCTGGCCAGCGTCGTTTGCCAGTGTGGCGAGGCCGGGAAGATCTCCGGGGGCCGGCCGAGACTGCGTGCGAACAATCGCACCCAGACCAGAACGAAAACGGTCAGGCCGAGCATGAAGTGTAATTCGACCATCAGCGTGCGCCCGCCACTGCCCTTGGGAAAGATCCCGCGAAACTCGATACAGGCGTAAACCAGCGCCAGCAGGACCAGCATCAACCAATGCAGTGCGATCGATACGGTGCTGTAGCGCGATTCGGAGTTTTTCCACGGCATATGGTGTTCCTCAGAGGTCCGGTTTAAAGCCACCGTTCTTGTCCGACGGTGTGCTTTAACTGTAATCCTGTTTAACCGGGTTTGCCTGAGGCGATTGGTCGCGTGATGTTCTGGCTCGGGTAATAGACAGAAAAACCCTGTAGGAGCGAGCTCGCTCGCGATGGGGTCAGTTCAGTCAATACATATATTGAATGAGCGATCGTCATCGCGAGCAAGCTCGCTCCCACAGAGGTATTACGGGGATTTATCAGCTCGACTGCGGCATTTCGCCATTGGCCAGACGCTTGTTGATGTCGGCGATCACGTCCGGCAGATCGGTGATGGTGTCGATCATGTAGTGCGGGCGCGAACCTTCGAACATCGCGTGGATGCGCTTGCGCTCACTGTCCAGTTGGTCGCTGCCCAGCGCGCGATAACCTTCGTAGTCCAGACCCAGGGCGTTACC
>NZ_JBGCUL010000046.1:0-14327 GCF_054177685.1 Pseudomonas sp. P5_A2_2 | reverse complement strand
GATGTGCAGCTTGGCCAGTTCGTTGTCGGTCAGGTCCAGCACCGGGAAACCCTGCTCGCTCAGACTGGCGATCAACGCACTGCGCGGGTCGCTTTCCGGGTGCGTCTGCACACCGACGAAGATGTGCGCTTCGCTGCCGGTGTTGTAGCGGTAGTTGAATTCGGTGATCTGGCGCTTGCCGATAGCCTCGCAGAACGCCTTGAAGCTGCCCGGCTTTTCGGGAATGGTCACGGCGATGATGGCTTCGCGGCCCTCGCCCAGCTCCGCACGCTCGGCAACGTGGCGCAGGCGGTCGAAGTTGACGTTGGCCCCGGAGTCGATGGCCACGAAGGTCTGGCCGCTGACGCCGCGCTGCTCGACATATTTCTTGATCCCGGCCACGCCCAAGGCGCCTGCAGGTTCGGTGATCGAGCGGGTATCGTCGTAGATATCCTTGATGGCGGCGCAGATTTCGTCGGTGCTGACGGTGATCACCTCATCGACATGGTCTTTGCAGATGTCGAAGGTGTGCTGACCGATCTGGGCCACCGCAACGCCGTCGGCGAAGAGGCCCACGGTCGGCAGCACCACACGCTCGCCCGCCGCCATGGCGGCTTGCAGGCAATTGGAGTCATCCGGTTCGACGCCGATGATCTTGATGTCCGGGCGCAGATACTTCACGTACGCCGCGATGCCGGCAATCAGGCCGCCGCCGCCCACCGGGACGAAAATCGCGTCCAGTGGTTGCGGGTGTTGGCGCAGAATTTCCATCGCCACGGTGCCCTGCCCGGCAATGGTATGGGGATCGTCGTATGGGTGAATGTAGACATAGCCTTTTTCGTCGACCAGTTTCAGCGAGTAAGCCAGGGCTTCCGGGAACGAATCGCCGTGCAGCACCACCTTGCCGCCACGGGAGCGCACGCCTTCGACCTTGATCTCCGGGGTGGTCTTGG
Source organism: Pseudomonas sp. P5_A2_2 (assembly GCF_054177685.1). Classification (NCBI taxonomy): domain Bacteria; kingdom Pseudomonadati; phylum Pseudomonadota; class Gammaproteobacteria; order Pseudomonadales; family Pseudomonadaceae; genus Pseudomonas; species Pseudomonas sp. P5_A2_2. The sequence goes on along the minus strand of NZ_JBGCUL010000046.1, from coordinate 13,395 downwards.
GCATGACGATGGTCGCTTTCACGCCCAACACCTTCGCCGCCAGAGCCAGGCCTTGGGCATGGTTGCCCGCCGACGCGGTGACCACGCCGCGAGCGCGCTCTTCTTCGCTCAACTGGGTCAACTTGTTGTAGGCGCCGCGAATCTTGAACGAGAACACCGGCTGCAAGTCTTCGCGCTTGAGCCAAATGCTGTTGCCCAGCCGCTCGGAGAGCTGGCGAGCAGACTGCAACGGGGTTTCTACGGCAACGTCATAAACGCGCGAGGTGAGGATCTTTTTGACGTACTGTTCAAGCATCGGAAAGCATCACTGAGCGGGTTGGGCAGGACCATGGAGTCTAACCCGGCTTTCAACTGTACGACCACACGAATACAGAGGTTTTAGCCAGACATGGGGCTATAATGCCGGCCTTTCGTTCCCTCCTCGGCACCCCGGAGCCCGCATGAACCAGGATCAACTCAAACAGGCAGTGGCTCAGGCCGCCGTCGACTTCATCCTTCCGAAACTCGACGACAAGAGCATCGTCGGGGTCGGCACCGGCTCCACCGCCAACTGCTTCATCGATGCCCTGGCCCGGCACAAAGGCGCATTCGACGGCGCCGTCGCCAGTTCCGAAGCCACCGCCGCGCGCCTCAAGGGCCACGGGATTCCGGTGTACGAACTGAACACCGTCAGCGACCTGGAGTTCTACGTCGACGGCGCCGATGAAAGCGACGAGCACCTGAACCTGATCAAGGGCGGTGGCGCCGCCCTGACCCGCGAGAAGATTGTCGCGGCCGTGGCCAAGACCTTCATCTGCATCGCCGACGCCAGCAAACTGGTGCCGGTCCTCGGTACTTTCCCGTTGCCGGTGGAAGTGATCCCGATGGCCCGCAGCCACGTGGCCCGCGAGCTGGTGAAGCTCGGCGGCGACCCGGTTTACCGCGAAGGCGTACTGACCGACAACGGCAACATCATCCTTGACGTGTTCAACATGCAGATCACCAATCCGGTGGAGCTGGAGACGCAGATCAATGCGATCGTCGGCGTGGTCACCAATGGTTTGTTCGCGGCGCGTCCGGCGGATCTGTTGTTGCTGGGTACCAGCGAAGGTGTAAAAACCCTGCGCGCTGAATAACTAAGACCGTCCACATTTTTGTGGGCAGATGAAAAAACCTGTGGGAGCGAGCTTGCTCGCGATTGCTGACGGCCAGTTGAAATCTATTTTGACTGATACGCCGCTATCGCGAGCAAGCTCGCTCCCACAGTGTTTTGTGGTGTTGGTTAGAGTTGCGTGGGTTTCTTGAAAACGTAAAACAGGTTTGGCTCGCTGACGAGGTACAGCGTACCGTCGTCGTCCATGGCGATCCCCTCCGCTTGCGGCACGGCTTTTTGCAGACCCTGTTGTCTCTTGCTCAGGGACATCGTGCTCAACGGACGCCCGTCCACATCCAGTTCCAGAATCAACCGGGACTCATCGGACAGCGCCAACAAATGCCCGCTGCGCTCGTCGTATTGCAAACCCGACAGGTCCCGCACAAACATCCCGGCATCACGCTTGGGGTCGTTGACTACGTGCACCGACCAGGATTCTTCAGGATTGAATCGCGGAAAACCGTACACCTCGTAGATCAGCATCGGGTCGCGCTCCTTGGCGACGAACAGGCGCTTGCCCACCGAATCGTAAGCCAAACCCTCGAAGCCCTTGTTGTCGCCCATGTGTACGCCAACGGTCATCTGCTCGGCGTCTGCCGCATCGACGAAGGTGGTGCCCTGCTCCAGACGAATCTTGATCAGCCGCTGCTGGCTTTCGTCAGTGACCACGTAGGTGTTCTCGCTGATGAACTCCACCGCCTCCGGATCCCCGAAACCGACCAGTGCCACACGGCGCAAGATCCTGCCGTCGAGGGACAACTCGATCAACTCGCTTCGCTTATTGGTAACGGTGAACAGGCTTTTGCGCACCGGGTCGTAGGTCAATGCTGAAACGTTTTCAACCTGGCCATCAATCACCTGCGCCTCGGTCACGACCTGATATTGGTCCAGCCCCATGGATCGGGAACTCACCGGTTGCCACAGCGTATGCAGATTGAACCAGGCACGCTCGAACAGGCGCTGGTATTGGCCGAGCGCAATCAAGGCGATCAGCGAGACCATCGACAGGATCAGAATCAGGGATTTGAGGCGGGCAAATCGACGCATTCGGGTGGGCTCAGGGTCAATACAGGCGGATGAAATATCACGCCTGTCTGAACTGCAGCTTAATGGCCGCTGGCCTTTTACGTACAGACAATCAGCGCTGGCGCTGGTTACTTCTGTTTTTCGAAGCGATAGAACAGGTTCGGCTCACTCACCATGTACAGCGTGCCCGCTTCATCCATGGCCACGCCTTCGGCACGGGGAATGGTATTTTTCAGGCCGTTGAAGCCACGCAGCAAAGTAATGAAACTGACCTGCTCACCCTTCTTGTCCAGCTCCAGCAACAGGTGCGATTCGGCGGACAGCACCAGCATGTGGCCAGTCCGCGGGTCGATGGCCAGTGCCGACAGGTTGCGCATGTCCAGTGCATGACTGGCCAGTTTCAGCTTGTCGCCGGTCAGGACCTGGCCGTCACCTTTCCAGGTAAACAATGCCGGCGGGCGCTCTTCGCCCAGCACCAGTTGCTGATTATGCGAATCCCAGGTGACCCCCTCGAAAGCCTTGTTCTGATCTTTGGAAGGCCCGAGGTCGTATTTCGGGAAGTCGGCGATGTTCAGCTCGCGGGTATCGGCATCGACCTTGACGATGGCTATCAGGTGCTCGCGCTCATCGACAATCGCCAGTCGGCCGTCGCCCAGCACGGTGACGCCCTCAGGGTTGCTCCAGCCGACCAACGGCATTTTGCGCAGCACATCGCCCTGCAAGTTCAACTCGACCAGAAACGGGTTCTTGCCCATGACCGAAAACAGGGTCTTGGTCTGGGGGTCGTAGGCCAGGTCCGATGCTTCGTCCTTCTCCATGCCCGGCAACGGCTTGGCATCGATCACCGCCCGGTAGTCCGGAAGCCAGATGCTCGCCTGACGCTCGGCCGGGCTTTTCAATTGCTCTTTCACCCAGAGCACGCCCCGCGCATCCCAGTGCATGGCAAATGCAACGCCGTAGGCGACAACGACCACCAGCAGTAGCCAGATTTGCCAACGCAGGGCGAAGCGTGAGCGGCGGGCAGGTTTCAACGTGGAAAGCGGAGGAGTGGCCATCAGGGATGCGTTCCAGAAATTCAGGCTAGGGGTAATAGCACAATTTAGGGTCGGCTCAGAGGCCAACAGCCCTGAAATTATCCAGACCGGATGTGAAAAAAACGGGAAATGACAGGGTGGAGCTGTGTGGAATCTGGACTTCAACCCACCAAATACTACTGTGGGAGCGAGCTTGCTCCCACAGGGTTTGGCAGTGCCTGGACTAGCGGACGCTGCTGATGAAGCGGCTCGCGCCCGGCAGCTCCAGAACGATCTCATCACCGACATTCAGCGGACCGACGCCCACTGGTGTGCCAGTCAGAATCACATCACCGGCTTGCAACGAGAAGCAGCCGGCCATGTGCTGGATCATCGGCACGATCGGGTTGAGCATTGCACTGCTGTTGCCGTCCTGGCGCACTTCACCGTTGATGGTCAGGCGAATGCCGATGTCGGTCAGATCGGCAAACGTGCTGCCGGACACAAACGGAGCAATCACTGCCGCACCGTCGAAGGACTTGGCGATTTCCCAGGGCAGGCCCTTGGATTTCAGCTCGGCCTGCTTGTCGCGCAGGGTCAGGTCCAGGGCCGGGGCGAAACCGGAGATGGCGTCGAGCACTTCTTCACGGCTCGGCCTGGTCGACAACGGCTTGCCGATCAAGACCGCGATTTCCGCTTCGTAATGCACCGAGCCGCGCTCGGTCGGAATGCTGAAACCGCCTTCCAGCGGCACAACACAACTGCCTGGCTTGATGAACAGCAGTGGCTCGGTCGGTACCGGGTTATCCAGTTCCTTGGCGTGTTCGGCGTAGTTACGGCCGATGCACACCACTTTCCCCAACGGGAAATGAATACGCGTACCGTCGACATACTGGTGCTGATAGCTCATTACCGACTCCTGCCTTCATGGATGCTTAAAAATTGCAGATCAAACCGCGAAGATCTTGCCCGGGTTCATGATGCCGTTCGGGTCGAACACTGCCTTGACCGCTTTCATGTACTCGATCTCGACCGGGGAGCGGCTGTAGGTCAAGTAGTCACGCTTGGTCATGCCCACGCCATGCTCGGCGGAAATCGAACCGTTGTACTTCTCGACGGTTTCGAACACCCACTTGTTGACGGTGGCGCACTTGGCGAAGAACTCGTCCTTGCTCAGGGTATCCGGCTTGAGGATGTTCAAGTGCAGGTTGCCGTCGCCGATGTGGCCGAACCAGACGATTTCGAAGTCCGGGTAGTGTTCGCCGACGATCGCGTCGATTTCCTTCAGGAACGCCGGGACTTTCGACACGGTGACCGAGATGTCGTTCTTGTACGGCGTCCAGTGGGAAATGGTTTCGGAGATGTATTCGCGCAGTTTCCACAGGTTTTGCAGCTGGGTTTCGCTCTGGCTCATCACGCCGTCCAGCACCCAGCCCTGCTCGACGCAGTGCTCGAAGGTTTCCAGGGCGTGGTTGGCTACATCTTCGGTGGTCGCTTCGAATTCCAGCAGCGCGTAGAACGGGCAGTCGGTTTCGAACGGCGCCGGGACATCGCCACGGCCCATGACTTTGGCCAGGGCCTTGTCGGAGAAGAATTCGAAGGCGGTCAGGTCAAGCTTGCTCTGGAAGGCGTGCAGCACCGGCATGATCGAGTCGAAATCGGCGGTACCGAGGACCATCGCGGTGAGGTTTTTCGGCGCGCGATCCAGGCGCATGGTCGCTTCGACCACGAAACCGAGGGTGCCTTCGGCGCCAATGAACAGCTGACGCATGTCGTAGCCGGTGGCGTTCTTGATCAGGTCGCGGTTCAGTTCCAGCACGTCGCCCTTGCCGGTGACCACTTTCATGCCAGCAACCCAGTTACGGGTCATGCCGTAGCGAATCACCTTGATCCCGCCGGCATTGGTGCCGATATTGCCGCCAATCTGGCTCGATCCTGCCGAAGCGAAGTCTACCGGGTAGTACAGCCCTTTTTCTTCGGCCACGTTCTGCAGATGCTCGGTAACCACGCCCGGCTGACAAACGGCGGTGCGGTCAGTGAGGTTCACGTCGAGGATCTGGTTCATGTAGTCGAAGGACACGACCACTTCGCCATTGGCCGCCACGGCAGCGGCGGACAACCCGGTACGACCGCCGGACGGCACCAGCGCCACCTTGTGTTTATTGGCCCACAGGACAATGGCCTGGACCTGCTCGGTGGTTTTGGGGAACACGATGGCGGTCGGGGCCGGGGCGAAATGCTTGGTCCAATCCTTTCCGTAAGCATTCAGGGAGTCGGCATCGGTCAGCACCTTGCCAGGCTCAACCAGTGTCTTCAGCTCATCAATCAGGGCAGGATTGGTCATCGACAGAACTCTCGAACAATTCATGGTCATCCTGAGAACGCTTCACGTCGCAGGAATGAGTGTTTAGCGGGGCGCATATGCTAGCATACCGACCCCGCAGGATAGTGCCCAAGGGCTGTTCTGCGGTGACGGCTGTCGTGCCGTCCGGGTCAGCGTCTGCTGGCTATCTCCTGCCATTTTTCTCCGGGATACAGGTTTACGCAGATGAGCAAGACTTCTCTCGATAAGAGCAAGATCAAGTTCCTTCTTCTCGAAGGCGTCCACCAATCGGCTGTCGACGTCCTCAAGGCGGCGGGCTACACCAGCATCGAGTACCTCACAGGTTCTCTGCCGGAAGCCCAGCTCAAGGAAAAGATCGCTGATGCTCACTTCATCGGCATTCGCTCCCGCACTCAACTGACCGAAGAGATCTTCGATCACGCGAAGAAGCTCGTGGCTGTAGGGTGTTTCTGCATCGGCACCAACCAGGTCGACCTGGACGCTGCCCGCGAACGCGGCATCGCAGTGTTCAACGCGCCGTACTCCAACACCCGTTCCGTTGCGGAGCTGGTGCTGGCCGAAGCGATCCTGCTGTTGCGCGGCATCCCTGAGAAGAACGCTTCCTGCCACCGTGGCGGCTGGATCAAGAGCGCAGCCAACTCCTTCGAAATCCGCGGCAAGAAGCTGGGCATCGTCGGTTACGGCTCGATCGGTACTCAACTGTCGGTCCTGGCGGAAGGCCTGGGGATGCAGGTGTACTTTTACGACACCATCACCAAGCTGCCATTGGGTAACGCTACTCAGGTAGGCAAGCTGCACGAGCTGCTGGCGATGTCCGACATCGTTTCGCTGCACGTACCGGAAACCGCCGCCACCCAGTGGATGATGGGCGAGAAAGAAATCCGCGCGATCAAGAAAGGCGGCATCCTGATCAACGCCGCCCGCGGCACCGTGGTCGAACTGGACGCCCTGGCGGACGCGATCAAGGACAAGCACCTGATCGGCGCAGCCATCGACGTGTTCCCGGTGGAGCCACGCTCCAACGACGAAGAGTTCGAAAGCCCGCTGCGTGGCCTGGACAACGTGATCCTGACTCCGCACATCGGTGGTTCCACCGCTGAAGCCCAGGCCAACATCGGTCTGGAAGTGGCGGAAAAACTGGTCAAGTACAGCGACAACGGTACTTCGGTATCGTCCGTGAACTTCCCGGAAGTGGCCCTGCCGGCTCACCCTGGCAAGCACCGCCTGCTGCACATCCACGAGAACATCCCGGGTGTGATGAGCGAGATCAACAAGGTCTTCGCCGAAAACGGCATCAACATCTCCGGTCAGTTCCTGCAGACCAACGAGAAGGTCGGCTATGTGGTAATCGACGTCGACGCCGAGTACTCGGACCTGGCGCAAGAGAAGCTGCAACACGTCAACGGCACCATCCGTAGCCGGGTGTTGTTCTAAAGCTTGAAGCTTGCAACTGTAAAAAAGGGAGCCCCTGCGAAGGGGCTCCCTTTTTTATTTCACATTGACGGTAATCTTCTCGGAAACGATCGGTGGCTCGAACGGCATGTGGTTGCTATCGCCCAGTTCAAGCTGCAGGGTATGTTTGCCTGGCGTGAGCGTTATTTCAGCCTGGGTCTGCGCACCGCCGAAATGCAGGTGGTTGGCATCCTTGGGGATCGGCGCACCGGCGGCTGGCAGCTCATCGACGTCGATCAGCACGTGGTGATGACCGGTGTTCTTGGTGGTATCGCCCGCCGGTGCCAAGGCAATGTTCTCGACCGCGAACTTGACGACGACGGTCTGTGGAATCGTCGMACCGTCCTTGGGAGAAACAATGGACACTTCGGCGCCTTTCGGAGCCGGCGTTGCAGCACTGGCCAGCACYGAAACACCCATCAACAGGCCAGCCAAAGCAGCACGTGACTTAAAGGTTTTCATTCTCTTCTCCAGTTTTTCCGTAAAATTCGCGTGACCATGACAACTTCATGGCCATTCGTTGTCGAAGGCACTCGACAACCATAGCAAAGCGAGCCTGAATCAGAGGGTCCGCGATAAAAATTCAAAGGAGTGACCATGCGCTTTCTGCCTGGCCTGATCTGCCTGCTACCCCTTTTGAGCCCTTTGGCTCACGCCGAATTGATAGATGACGTCAACGACCGCGGCGAATTGCGCATTGCCGTTGAAGCCAACACCCCGCCATTCAATTTCAAGGATGACGACAAACTCACCGGTTTCGAAGTCGAACTGGGCCAACTGCTGGCAAGTGAACTCGATGTCCGGGCCGACTTTGTCGTCACCGACGGCAGCGATCTGCTGACTGGCGTCGAAAGTGGCAAATACGACATCGCCATCAACCACATAGCAGTGACCCCGGACCTCCAGGATCGTTTCGACTTCAGCGAACCTTACGTTCAAACCCATGCGCAGTTGATCGCGCAAAAAGAAGAACCGCGCTCCATTCTGCTGGTGCAGTCGCTGACAGAAGAAAAGCCTAAAACCAACCCGGCCGTGAGCCTGGCGATTCCGTTTCAGAAAGGTAATCCGGCGTTCCATGCCAGCCTGGAAAACGCGTTGCAGCGGATCAAGGATGACGGGCGACTGCAAGCGCTGGAGCAGAAGTGGTTGGGGGCGGATGCGGGCGAAGTGCCGAAGCCTTGAGGTTGTTGCAGGTCTGAAGTGAAAGCTGATCCTGTAGGAGCGAGCCTGCTCGCGATGGCGGCCTGACATTCAACATCAATGTTGACTGGGCTGGCCTCATCGCGAGCAAGCTCGCTCCCACAGTGTCTTGTGTCGCTCGTTAATCGAGTGCTGCCAACGTCAGCGCCACTTGCGACAACTCCAGCTCACTGAACACCTGCACCCCATGGCGCCTGAGCAACGCCGCCGTCACGCCCTCGCCACTGACCTTCACACCACTGAATGTCCCGTCATAGGTCAGCAGATTGCCGCAGGACGGGCTGTTGGCCTTGAGGATGGCGATGCGGATGCCATGTTTGCGGACCAGCTCAAGTGCCTGATACGCCCCCGACAAAAACTGCGCACTGACATCCTCGCCCTCGGTAGTGATCACCAGCGCCTGGCCGTCGAGCACTTGCGCGCCCTGCCCGCCCGGAATTTCCGCCGCTGCCCGTGGCGTCGGCAAGCCGCCGGCGACCTCTGGGCACAAGGGTACGACCCGACCTTCATCAAGCCACTGCGCAAGCGGATCGAACGGCCCGCTGGCCCCGCCGTCGTAACGAACCCGGTGGCCCAACAGGCAGCGACTGACGAGAATTTTCTGCATGATCAGAACGGCTCGTTACCGCGCCGGCGGAACCAGCCGGTCAGCGACAGGCGATCCCGGGTCGCGGGCAGGACTTCGTGGGGAACCTCTGCGGAGAGAAACACCACCAGGCAGCCGCCGATAGGTTGCACGTCTTGGACGCGATCATTGTCGAGGTACATGCGCAATTGGCCGCCGTGCTCGGGAAGCCAACCGTCATTGAGGTAAACCACCGCCGAAACCATGCGCCGGTCGTCATCGCGAAAGCGGTCGACATGCTTCAAGTAAAAGGCACCGGGCGGGTACATCGCAAAATGGCTTTCGAAATCCTCCAGGCCGAGAAACAGACCGCGATTGATCGCCTCGCGCAGGCTGTCCATCAAGTTCAGGTAGCTGTCGCAAGCCTCGGCCTGGCCGGGGTCGATCCACTGGATATGGTCGCCACGAATCCCTTCGCGGATCTCCGATGACGGCCCACGACCCACGGCGGCCGGAGCCAGCTCACCCTCGACAGCACGCTTGCGACACTCGGCCGCCAGCGCCTGGGTCAGATCCAGAGGCAGGAAAATATTCTGCTGCGACCAACCGTGCTCGGCCAGATCGTCGACGATTCGTAACAGCAGCGGGTGATCAGAGGATATTTGCATGCCGCGCATAGTATTCCTGTACCCGGAAATCCGACAGAGCCGCGCAGCGGACTGATACGAATTCTCGACAAGTACGGATGCCGCACGGAGAATAGTCGCCTGCTGACTGGAGTCCCTATGCGCCGTTTGCTTTTATCACTGCTGATGTTCTGCGTATTGCCCGCCTGGGCAGACAGCCACGACCAGTTGTACAAGGTCGCCGGCTGGCCGGAACAACGCGCGCATTTCAGCGACGCCCTCTCGGCTGCTCAGCAACGCTATCAGGGCAGCCTGCCTCCAGCGGTGTTTCAGGCACTGGTCAATAACAGCAATCAGCGATTTTCCGCCCAGGCCATGGACCGGCGCGCCGAAGCGCAATTGCGCAAGAACCTCGCCAACCCCAAACCCGCGCTGACGTTTTTCCAATCGCCCCTGGGCAAGAAAATCGTCGCCGCCGAGCTACTGGCGACCCGTCGCGACCAACTGGCAAAAAACGCCAAGGGTCTGCCGAAAATGCAGGCCAGCGACAGCCGCATGCTGATCATCGGCCATTTGGCACAAGCCCTGCCCGCACGCGAGGCCGGCGCGGAAGTCAGCCTGGCGATTGCTGGCGTCGCCGCCGATAGCTTGAGCTCGATGATTCCCGGGCTGCTCGGTGCCGGTCAGGCACAGGGCATGCTGAACGGACAACGTCAGCGCCTGATGGACCAGATCGGCAGCGACCTCAACAACACGCTGTTGTATGTCTATCGCGACCTGTCGGACGACGATCTGGAAGAGTTCGCGACCTTTGCCGAATCGGCGGAAGGCCAGGCTTATTATCAAGCGGCGCTAGCGGCAATTCGGGCGGGGTTGGCGGTGGGGCAGAGCAATTCGAACCTGACCCAGTGATCCTCACCAACTTATAGACCGCTATCGTCGGAACGCCGCCCGGAGCAAGCTCGCTCCCACAGTGTTTTGAGTCGCCCCCCACAAATTTGTGATCACCGCAAAACCTGTGGGAGCGAGCTTGCTCGCGATGGGGCCAAAACAGACACTAGAGATTGTGCCCTTTGATCCGCCTGGTCAAAAACCCGAAATACTCCTGCCGCATCACCAACGTTTCATTCGCCAGATGATGCCGTGCCTCGGGCAGCATCAGCACCTGCGGCCGATCAAACTTGCCCCGCAAAACGTCCAGGTTGTGCTCCCAATCCACTGTCATGTCGGCCTGGCCCTGCACGATCAGCGGCCGCCGCGTGCTCGCGGGTGCGGCTTCGATACGCTTGATCCAGCGTGCCAATGCGCCCACCCAGGCTGTCGGCAGGCGCAGCGGCTGCAACGGATCTGCTTGCAGGAACGGCAAAAACGCCGGGTCGTTGGAGTTCTCGCTGAAACGCCGGGCGATGGCTTTGACGAAAGGCTTGAGCAGGTAGTAACTCAGTTGCGACCAACCCCACGCCCGCGGCCGCACCAGCGGCGACAGCAGAATCACCTGACCCTGCGCCGGGCTGCTCACCCCCGCATTCAACACATGATCGATCACGATCGCCCCGCCGGTACTCTGCCCACACAGGTGCCACGGTTGCGGCAAGTCGAGGGATTGTGCCTCGCCGAACAACCCTTGCAACGCGTCCTGATACTCGGCGAAGTCCTTGATGCTCGCCCGTTCGCCACTGGACAAGCCGTGCCCCGGCAAGTCGCAGGCAATCACCGCAAAGCCCTGGTCCAGCGCCCACTCGATCACATGCCGGTAGAGCCCGGTGTGATCGTAGAAACCGTGGATGACAAACAGCGTCGCCTTCGCCCGCTCGGGCCACCAGAACTGGCTGACCAGCTCATAACCATCGACCTCGAACCGCCCAAGGCCACTGCGCACCTGACGCTGCGCAAAATCCAGCCCGTAGAACCGCCGGTAAGCCTGCGCCTGTGCTGACAACGGCTGCCCGGCTGCCAGAGGCAGCAAGCTGGCGCGTAGAAGATCAGGGTCGAAAGTAGCCGGCATGGACGATTCCAGAACGTGAAACGGACTTTATAGGCCTGCGATATTCTTCTGTCGCGGCAAGCATGGCAAGCTAGCCGACCTTCGAGGACTGAACCGATGCGCTCGCCCTATCGCGCCACCCTGTTTGCCTGCCTGCTCGCCGTGGTGTGTGCCGGCATGTTGTGGGCGGCCTACAACTGGTTCCAGGGGCGTTACCTGCGGGCGTTCAGCGAGCACACGGCGATGTTTTCGGGGGATCCGCTGCGCCTTCCCGAGTCCCTCGCCGGCCCTGGCGCCATCCGCCTGGTGCATTTCTGGGACCCGGCCTGCCCGTGCAATGTCGGCAATCAACAACACCTGACCGAACTGGTCGAGCGCTACGTACCCCATGGCGTGGAATTCTATGTCGTGCAAAAACCCGGTAGCCACGGCCAATTGCCGGGCACCCTGAGCAGCCTCAAAACCATCGACATCCTGCCCGGTTCCGAACAGATCCCCGCCAGCCCGGCCGTGGCGATCTGGGATCGCAGCGGCAAACTGGCGTACTTCGGCCCCTACAGCGAAGGCCTGACCTGCAATTCGAGCAACAGTTTTATCGAACCCATCCTGCAAGCGCTGGATGAAGGCCGTGCAGTGAGTGCCACGCACACATTGGCTGTGGGTTGTTACTGCCCGTGGCCTGTCGATCCAGCGAAGTAGGCAAAGACCTGGTAATACGAATCCCTCCTACGGGCGATGCGCCATATCGGCGCGCCGTGTTACACAGTGGCGCCAGGAATCACAATAACAACAAGGAGTCGCCATGAAACGCAGCCTGACCGCTCTCGCTCTGCTGATCGTCGTGCTGGCCGCCGGGGCCGGCGGGTACCTCTACAGCAAGCAGCCGTCACGCCAGGGCATGGTGGAACTGCAACACCTGCAAGGCTCCGTCACCGTGCGCTACGACGAGCGCGGCGTCCCGCACATCCACGCCGAAAACGAAACCGACCTGTACCGCGCCCTCGGCTACGTGCATGCCCAGGACCGCCTGTTCCAGATGGAAGTCTTGCGTCGCCTGGCCCGTGGCGAATTGGCCGAAGTGCTCGGGCCAAAACTGCTCGACACCGACAAACTGATGCGCAGCCTGCGCATTCGCGAACGCGCCGAAACCTACTTCGCGAATCTCGACAAGCAGTCGCCCGCCTTCATTGCCATGCAAGCCTATCTGGACGGCATCAACCAGTATCAGGACAGTCACGCAAAACCCGTGGAGTTCGACGTGCTGGGCATTCCAAAACGTCCATTCACGGCCCAGGACACCATCAGCATCGCCGGGTACATGGCCTACAGTTTTGCAGCCGCATTTCGTACCGAACCCTTGCTGACATTCGTGCGCGATCAACTGGGGCCCGGATACCTGAACATCTTCGATCTCGACTGGCAGCCAAAAGGCGTGCTCAACGGGACCGCACCCTCCCTGGCCAGCGCCGACTGGAAAGACCTCAATGCCCTCGCCCGCCTGAGCGAACAAGCCTTGGCCGACAACGGCCTGCCACAGTTCGAGGGCAGCAACGCCTGGGTCGTCGCAGGCAGCCGGACCCAAAGCGGCAAGCCGCTGCTGGCGGGTGATCCGCATATCCGTTTTTCCGCGCCGTCGGTGTGGTACGAAGCGCAACTCTCGGCTCCGGGCTTTGAACTCTACGGCCACTATCAGGCCTTGATGCCGTTCGCCTCCCTGGGCATGAACCACGACTTCGGCTGGAGCATCACCATGTTCCAGAACGACGACCTCGACCTGATCGCCGAGAAGGTCAACCCGGACAACCCCAATCAGGTCTGGTATCGCGGCAAGTGGGTGGACATGACGACCAGCGAGCAGCAGATCGCGGTCAAGGGCCAGGCACCGGTCACGCTGGTGCTGCGCCAGTCACCCCACGGCCCGATCGTCAACGATGCCCTGAGCAACGGCGTCGGCAAGACGCCGATTGCCATTTGGTGGGCGTTTCTCGAAAGCCAGAATCCGATTCTGGAGGGCTTCTACCAGCTCAATCGCGCCGACACCCTGGCCAAGGCC
>NZ_JBGCUL010001134.1:0-1341 GCF_054177685.1 Pseudomonas sp. P5_A2_2 | reverse complement strand
TGCTGAGACTTGTCGAAATCGTCCCCCATGTTCCCGGCGAAAAGCAGCCTGCCATCCAGCTCGAAGGTCCATTTGTGGTAAGGGCACACCAGCTTGGCGACCTTGCCGCTAGCTTCCGGGCACACCTTGGAGCCGCGATGGCGGCAGGCGTTGTGGAATGCACGAATCTGTTTGTCTGCGCCACGGACGATCGCGACAGGGTAATCGCCGATTTGCAGCGACAGGTACTGACCCGACTTCTCCAGCTCAAATGTGTGCCCTGCGAAGATCCAGCTTTTGTGCCAGATCTGTTCCAGATCCTGCCTGTAAACATCTGGGTTGCTATAGAGCGCACCTGGCAGCGCATGATCAGGCTTGCGCTGCGCGATAAGATTTGAAACTGCCGATTTAGTGCTCACGGTCAACACACTCCAAAATACCAAGGGGGGCGACACGTTCAGCCTGCTCAGCGAGATGAGGCTAAACGGTCTTGAGTTCGCAGTACCGTCTGTGGACGCAAGCCATCAAACCGTGCTGCTTCTATCCGCGAACCGGAACGGTTGCCACGTCCAGGAAGCGCTTTACGAAATGTGCCTTCTTGGATGGGGGTGCCATCCGTGCACTCATTTCGTTCGAATCCTTACTAATGCAGACATTTTTTTTAATGCCGATCTTGCATCAAGAGCAATATTTCTACAGCACCTTATTCGAGCCCGGGTAAACGGCCCTAACTAACGGGACGAATGTACGAGAAGTATTCGTCGCCAATTCGTCGGTAGAATATCGCTGTTGTAAGGCTACGATGGCAACCATGCATCAACAAGAAACTTTTACTCTTATCAATGCATAAACAAATGTTATCGATTGACGTCGTGGCCTCGATTTGAAAATTACAAGCCATTGAAAACAAAGGGGTTTTAAATTTTAAGAACGAGTGAATCACCCTTCTAAAAATGTGCACGCCAGAAATACACTCTATTGACCGCCTTCTTGGCCCATGCGAGTCTGGATTCAACAGTAGCCAAAGTGCCGTAGTTGATCTCATGTTTGAGCATTGGGAACTGTCCCGTGAAAACATGGAGATTTTTATCGCGCCTCAAGGCATCAAGGCTGACGCGCTCGTTGATCTTCCACCTAACCCGCATTCGGAGCATTTATCTTGAAATTCGAAGGTATTTATACGCCAGCAGTAACTCCTTATAACTCTGATGGAGACATTGACTGGAATGTGTACTCGGAAGTTTTGGAGTCGCTGATTGAGGCGAAGGTGCACGGCATTATTATCGGCGGGTCAACAGGCGAGTATTATGCGCAGACGTCGGAAGAACGCACCGAGTTGGCGGCCTACGCGAAAGATGTGAT
>NZ_JBGCUL010001133.1:0-1341 GCF_054177685.1 Pseudomonas sp. P5_A2_2 | reverse complement strand
CCCATATGGAAGGTAAAATGCTCGCATCCCTGCAAATGCGGCGGGGTTTGAATGAAGAAAAGGGTATGGTGATCGAAAGTACCCGCAGGACGCAGGAATGGGCCCATTCCGACGAATTTGTCTGTGAGTTTGAAGCCCAGACGATCCGCATAGAAGCGCTCGGCCTTCTCGGCATCAGGAACGAAATAGACAACGTGGGAGAGCGTTCGTGGCTTGGGAGCGAGCTCGGAACTGTCATCTACACCGGTCTTGTTCGCAGGACGGTGAATATCTCCAGGCGCGTTTACACGCTCGGCGGCCAGTTTATGCGGCTTTCTGATCGAGACTTGGAAGCCCAGAGAGAATCCGAGATCGTCCACTAACTCCAGCGAACCATCGGCCAAAACCTTGACTTCACGCTCGCCCTCAAACTCCTTCTGGATGCTCTCGAGAGTCGCGATGTCTTTTACGCCGTACACTGTCTTGCGCAACATGTTTGCAGTCGGCAAATTCCAGGCAGGTAAAGCCGGATCGTCACGATGCTTGATGACTACACCAGTTCCATCTAATGCCTCAAAGCGTCCGCCCCCTACCGGCTCAAGACCGTAATCCTCCAGGAAGCGCTCGCAGAGCGCGACATCGTCAACACCAAAATACARAGTGTCCGGGCCAAGGATGTTCATTTCAACACCTATCAAAGAATGCGTTTTTGTTTTATCAGGCCCGTACTTTTGCGCCCGGGCCTGAGATCTCTGATGCGCGCGTGAATTTCAAATACACGTCACATGAATGGCTTGCGTTCTTCGGGCCACCAAAGACCCGAGATAGGTTGCCCCATTGTGTTGCGCAGGGTTCCGACCCCCTCAACAATCATTTCGACGACATCACCTGGCTGGAGCTTACGATCAAGCTCCAAAGCTGAACCACCGCCCATGGTACCCGAACCGATCACATCGCCAGGCACGATGGCTTCACCAAGGCTGGCCCAGGCAATGAGCTCGCCAATCGTCCACAGCTTATTGGAGCTGTCACCTTTGCCCCAAGTCTCSCCATTGACGCGAACTTCCATGCCGATCCGGTCCAGGTCTTTGAATTCATCTACGGTGGTAATCCAAGGCCCGATACCGTAGGCGAAATCTTTACACTTGGTGGGGCCCATCCCAATCGGCATTTCGACTGCCTGACAATCGCGGGCACTGAAATCGTTGAAGATGGTGATACCAAACAGGTGATCAAGCGCGTTATCAGGACGCAGACTTTCTCCACGCTTTCCGATGACGTAGCCAAGCTCCAGCTCGTAGTCCATGTGCTGGATGTATCCTGGCCACGGAACTTCCGCCTCATGCCCAATGACCGTATGCG
>NZ_JBGCUL010001132.1:0-1345 GCF_054177685.1 Pseudomonas sp. P5_A2_2 | reverse complement strand
GACTGTCTGCGAAGGCAGGCATGTAGTGGCTGAAAGCGGCGCTGGACATCGGGATGCCCTGCAGGATGGTTTGGATCAGGTTACGTGGCGAGTCCGCCGTCACTGCGCTGGTGTTTGCCAGAGCGGGCCTCGATTCAATGGCGCGCATAGGGGCGGCGGAGCCGTGGCAACTTTCGCAGGCACCTTCGAACAGCGCCGCGCCCGGCAGCGCCTGGGCACTGGGCTTGGCCTCAGGGGGGCAGGGCGGTGACGTCACGTGCGAAGAGGTCTTTTTGAGGTCAAGAATATAGCGGGCGATGGCATGGGCATCTTCAACCGGCAATTGCGCGATGCTCAGGCTGACCGGCAACATCGGGCCCGCCGCTGCACCGTGATCTTCGGCGACCTTGCCCGTCAGATAGGCGACCAATTGGGCTTCATTCCAGGGGTGTTGCGCTGCGGCCATCCCGCGCAGGGAGGGGGCCGTCCAGCCGTCGACGATACCGCCGTTGAACAGTTCGCTGCTCTTCTCGCCGCCAATCAGATTCAGGGGCGAATGACAGGATGAACAGTGTCCCGCGCCTTCGACCAGATAGCGTCCGCGGTTCCATTGCGCTGACCGGTCGGGAAGTGGTTCCAACGGATCCCCATGCAGGAACAGCAAGTTCCAGAAAGACACCAGCGCACGGAAGTTCATGGGGAAAACCATATGGTTTTCAGGTGCGGTGTACTTGACCGGGTCCACGCTCATCAGGAAGGCGTAGGCATCCGCGATATCGGCATCATTCAACCTTTGGTAATGCACGTACGGGAAAGCTGGATAGAGAAAGTGACCGTCGCGGGCGATGCCTTCACGCATGGCTCGTTCAAAGGCCTCCAGCGACCACTTGCCGATACCGGTTTCCCGGTCCGGGGTGATGTTGGTGGTGAAGAGTGTTCCGAAGGGCGTTTTCAATGGCAATCCGCCCGCCATGTAATCGCCTCCTGGCCGCGTGTGGCAGACCGCGCAGTCTCCCGTTTCGACGATGCGCCGGCCTCTGTCCAGGGTTTCGCGCCCGGCACTCTGAGGCTGGCTGACAGTAGCTATTTGCGGCCTCCACATCATCCAGAACGCGAACCCTATCCCCACCACGCCAAGCGCCAGAACGGCACCGATGATCGTCTTGCGCTGCATCGCCTAACCTCTCGAACTGAGTAAACGACAGATTTTTCAATCCGCCGCGTGCGATTGGCGTACGGCAGACTTTCTGCGCAGAGAGCTTAAGCAGAGCGCTTGCGATGGAGTACCCCGTCAAGGCGCAACGCTACATTGCGCCGGGCGCAACGACGGCAGTGCGCCGGCGCGCAGATCACCTCATCGTTGCGT
>NZ_JBGCUL010001131.1:0-1346 GCF_054177685.1 Pseudomonas sp. P5_A2_2 | reverse complement strand
GGGGAACGGCGATAGCCATGACGTACTCCGGGAATCTTTGATCGTTACAGAGGCGGAGAACCACCTCGAACTTATAAATGTGGGAGCGAGCCTGCTCGCGATTGCGATGTATCAGTCACTATCAATGTTGAATGTGCCGACGCTTTCGCGAGCAGGCTCGCTCCTACAGGCGAAGCATTACTTCGCAGCCCAGGAATTGAAGCGCTGTTCCAGTTGCTCGCCGTTGTCAGCCCAGAAGCTGACGTCGATCTGCACCTGGTTGGCGATGTTTTCCGGGGTGGTCGGCATGTCTTTCAGGACATCCTTGGCCAGCAAGGGTACGGCTTGGATGTTGGCCGGGCCGTAGGCGATGTTTTCCGAGTAGGTTTTCTGCTGCTGCGGCTGTACCGAGTAAGCGATGAACTTCTTCGCCGCTTCGGCACGCGCCTTGTCCAGACCCTTCGGAATGGCCCATGCGTCGAAGTCGTAGATGCCGCCGTTCCACACCACTTTCAGGTTGCTTTCTTTCTGCACGGCAGCGATCCGGCCGTTGTAGGCCGAGCTCATGACCACGTCACCGGAAGCGAGGTATTGCGGCGGTTGTGCGCCGGCTTCCCACCACTGGATGTTCGGCTTGAGCTCATCGAGCTTCTTGAACGCGCGGTCCTGACCGTCCTTGCCGGCCAGCACCTTGTAGACGTCTTTCGGCGCAACGCCGTCGGCCATCAATGCGAATTCCAGGGTGTACTTGGCGCCTTTACGCAGGCCACGCTTGCCCGGGAACTGCTTGGTGTCCCAGAAGTCCACCCAACTGGTCGGTGCGGATTTCAGCTTGTCGGCGTTGTAGGCCAGCACGGTCGACCACACGAAGAAGCCCACGCCGCAAGGCTGGATGGCGCCCTTGACGTAGTCTTCGGTCTTGCCGAACAACTTCGGATCGAGCTGCTCGAACATGTCTTCGTCGCAACCACGGGACAGTTCCGGCGACTCAACCTCTACCAGATCCCAGGACACACTTTTGGTGTCGACCATGGCCTTGACCTTGGCCATTTCGCCGTTGTACTCGCCGGCCACGATCTTGCCGTTACCTGCCGCTTCCCACGGTGCGTAGAAGGCTTTGACCTGTGCCGCCTTGTTCGCCCCGCCAAAGGACACTACGGTCAGGTCCGGGCCGGCCGCCCTTGCGTGCGCCGCGCCCCTCATGCCCAGGGCCAGAGCGGTGCAGGTCAGGGAGCTCAACATGTATTGTTCTGTCGACGTGCAGGGTGGGGTTGGTATTGCGGGGCGATCAGTTCGCCTCTACAAGAGGGTCGAGCGCACGAACGTGCTCGACCTGCCAGCCAAGCGGTACCACGTCGCCGACGGCG
>NZ_JBGCUL010001130.1:0-1346 GCF_054177685.1 Pseudomonas sp. P5_A2_2 | reverse complement strand
GTCCAGCAGGTCGGCACCTCGAACAATATCGGTGATGCCCTGCCAGGCATCGTCCAGGACCACGGCCAATTGATAGGCGTAGAGGCCATCGCGGCGGCGAATCACGAAGTCGCCGACTTCCCGGCCCAGATGCTGACGGTATTCGCCTTGCACCCGGTCGATGAAGTGGTACTCCAGCTCCGGAACACGCAGGCGGATGGCGGCATCRTCGGTGCCATGGCCGGCATTGCGGCACAGCCCCGGATAAATTCCGTGATAGGGCTCCAGCTGTTTGCGCGAACAGGTGCAGGCGTAAGCCAGGCCGTGATTGAACAGGCGATTGAGCACCTCGGCGTAGGCATCGTGCCGCTCGCTTTGACGAACCAGATCGCCATCCCACTCGAAGCCATAGCTTTCCAGAGCCTTGAGAATGGCCGCCTGGGCGCCGGGTTCCTCGCGGGGCGGATCAAGGTCTTCCATGCGCATCAGCCAGCGTCCGCCGACTGAGCGTGCGTCGAGGTACGAGGCCAGCGCGGCGACCAGCGAGCCGAAGTGCAGGTGGCCGCTGGGGGTGGGGGCGAAGCGCCCGATGTAGGGGGTGTTGGCGGTCATGGATGCATTTAAAGCCAAAAAAACATCAGAAACAAAAACGGAGCGTTCGCACGCTCCGTTCTTCGTTCAAGTCGCAAGTTATTTACCGACTTGCTTTTCCTTGATTTCCGCCAGGGTCTTGCAGTCGATGCACAGGTCGGCGGTAGGACGCGCTTCGAGGCGCTTGACGCCGATCTCGATGCCGCAGGATTCACACCAGCCGTACTCTTCGTCTTCGATCAGCTGAAGTGTCTTGTCGATCTTCTTGATCAACTTGCGTTCACGATCGCGGGCACGCAGTTCGAGGGCGAATTCCTCTTCCTGGCTGGCACGGTCTGCCGGATCAGGAAAGTTGGCCGCTTCGTCCTTCATGTGGTCCACGGTCTTGTCGACACCTTCCATCAGCTCTTTTTTCCACTGATTCAGGACCTTGGTGAAGTGCTTGCGCATGGGCTCGCCCATGTATTCTTCACCGGCTTTCTGAACATAGGGCTCGAAGCCGCTGATCGCCTGATTTTGCTGCTTTGCTTGGGTGGACATGAAATAGACCGCCTCTACTCTTGTAATCCATCTGCGCAGGATTGCTCCATCACCGGCACTTGCCGGCCCTGCGGCTGCAAGCGGGCGAACTTACCAGATCAACTCGGGCCGCGCTACTCCCGGATGTCGAGCTCGCGGCACATGCTGCTTGCAAATGATGACAAACCGTTGTCTGGTGGCTCTGGAACCCTGCTCAATTATTGATTTTAGTCAAACCTTGCGCGCGTGCTTGAGTC
>NZ_JBGCUL010001129.1:0-1348 GCF_054177685.1 Pseudomonas sp. P5_A2_2 | reverse complement strand
GTGCTACGTGCTGCGCCTGCATCCGGAAGTCATCGCTACGCCGGGACGCATTGGTGTGTTGCGTGAAGTGCTTGAGGGGATTTTGCAGCACGATGACGTATGGATCGCTACCGGTGCAGATGTCGCCCGGTGGTGGGCGCAATCCGCAACGCCGATCACTGAAGATCATCCGGCGTCGGTGTATGAGCGGCATTATCGGGACTACGTGCTATGACAGAGCGCATGCAACGACTGGCGAAATTTTGCGTGGATACGCGGTTCGAGGACCTGCCGCCCGCTCTGGTGGAACAAGCCAAGCGTCACATCCTCGATACTGTCGGCGCGACCCTCGCCGGGGCAGACAGCGAAATAGCGAAAACGGCACGGCAGGTATTCCAAGACGAAACGGGCGACACCTTGGTCTGGAGCACTCGCCAGCGGGTCGGCGCCGCTCAGGCAGCCATGCTCAACGGCATCGCCGCCCATGCCCTGGAACTGGACGACACCGGTGGCTGCGACCACTCCGGCGCCGTAGTGCTGCCGGCGGTCATGGCGGCGGTGTCGATGGCCGGGCAACCGGTGAGCGGCCGCGAGTTCATCACGGCCGTGGTGATCGGTTACGAAGTCGGGCGCCGGGTGCTCGAAGCCTGCGGCGGCTACTCAGCCCATAACGGCGCTGGCTGGCACTCCACGGCGACCTGCGGGGTGTTCGGCGCGGCGGCGGCCAGTGCACGGATTTTTCGATTGAATGCCGGGCAAACCTTGTCGGCACTGGGCATCGCCGGCAGCTTCAGCGGTGGTTTGTGGGCTTTCATCCACGACGGCTCGCAAAGTAAAAAACTGCACAGTGGCCGGGCCGCCGAAGGGGGGTTGCTGGCGGCGCGGTTTGCGCAGCAGGGCATCAGTGGCCCAACAAGGTTGTTCGAGGATGTCTGGGGCGGTTTTTTGCAGACACTTGCCAGCGCCACCTCAACCCCCGAAGCACTGGATGCCGATCTCGGCGCCGTATGGAAACTCGCCCGCTGCTCGATCAAGCCCTACGCCTCGTGTCGCGGCACGCATTCGGCCATCGACGCGTTGGGGCTTTTGCTCGACCAATTGAATGTGCCAGTGGATCAGGTCGAAGACATACAGGTTTCGCTGTGCAGTTTTCTCAAGGACATGTGTGGCGGCCAGGATGTCGGCACCCTCGCGGCGGCGCAGATGAGCCTGGCGTATGCACTGGCGGCACGGCTGGTACATGGCCATTGTCGATTGCAGGCCTATGACGATGACGCGCGCAACGATCCACGCATTGTCCAGTGGATGTCACGCATTCGCCTTGATGTGGACCCGCTGCTGTCCGCGGATGGCGAGCCTGTGGTGACAC
>NZ_JBGCUL010001128.1:0-1349 GCF_054177685.1 Pseudomonas sp. P5_A2_2 | reverse complement strand
GTCGAGGACGAACCCGTCGCCTTCGGCCACCACGGTTGCCTGAACATCGTCGGCGGACCAGCCATTGGCACTGCTGAACGCCAGGGTCGCGGTCGCGCTGCCATCGGCAATCGACGGCAACCAGCGCAGCTTCTGTTCATCATTGGCGGCCAGCAACAGCGCGGGCGTGGCCATGCAGGCGGTGGCGAAGAACGGCGAGCACAACAAGCGCCGGCCCATCTGTTCCAGCAGGATTGCCAGCTCGACAAAGCCGAGACCGAGGCCGCCGTAGGTTTCGGGGATGTGAATCGCTGGCCAGTACATTTCCTGGCACAGACGCTGCCAGAGGGCTTCATCAAAACCCCGTTCACTGACCATTGCCGCGCGCACCGCGGCAGAATCCGAAACATCGGCGAGGAAGCCCTCGGCCGATGCGCGGATCATTTCCTGTTCGTCGCTGAATGCAAACTCCATCGCGGCGCCTTCTGCTCGTTTGGCGGGGCGCGCGTGACGCAACACCCCTTTGAGCATGAAGTTTGGCGCCGGCCGGACGCGGCAGAATCGTTAGCCCTGCCTAGTCCGAACGGGTGATGTGCTGGCGTGTGTGTTCGGCCGGGAAGCCGATCAGCGGCAGTCTCCGCCCATGCGCACCAGCAGCGCTGAACGGTCCGGTTTCAGGTACGGGTTGATTTCACCGACCTGGCACGACGCCAGGTTCTGCAGTTCCGGCGCGAGGGGTTCTTGCACAAACAGCAGCCCGGCCGGACGCGACTCGGACTGCAACTGCGCCACTGTCAGCGGCGCCACCGGCCGGCCCATGTAATAGACCAGACGGATATCCGGCTCACCGAGGGTATAGGCCTTCTGCCCCGGCTGCCCGTCGGCCAGCGTGGCCACCTGCTCAAGACCGCCAACCCGGTGCGACAGTACCCGCGCTTCGACGAACATGTAGAACACCACGAACCCGGCCAGCATCACGTAGGGCACAACGGCCAGGACCGTGCGCCAGCGCCCCTTCAGGTCCTCGAGCAGCGCCGACCAGTGCATCGCCAGCAGCAATGCCATCGACGGATAAACCGGCAACAGGTACTTGCCATGCTTTTCGGTGAACAGAGAAAAC
This sequence comes from Pseudomonas sp. P5_A2_2, assembly GCF_054177685.1. Lineage (NCBI taxonomy): Bacteria > Pseudomonadati > Pseudomonadota > Gammaproteobacteria > Pseudomonadales > Pseudomonadaceae > Pseudomonas > Pseudomonas sp. P5_A2_2. The sequence goes on along the minus strand of NZ_JBGCUL010001128.1, from coordinate 250 downwards.
ACCAGCAGCGGCAACAAAGTGCAGCACAGCAGCATGCCCGCCTCGCGGCGCGAGCGGATCATTGCCCAGAACTTGCGCGGCTGCACGAATGCGATCAGCCAGAACGGGAAGAAATCGCCGGCCAGGTACAACAGGTACGCATACCAGGCCTCGGCACCCTGCCCATCGATCTTCTTCACGATGTCTTCGCTGATGATCGAAGCCCAGATGCCCCAGCCCTGACTCACAGACACCGCCACGTACCAGGAAC
>NZ_JBGCUL010001127.1:0-1351 GCF_054177685.1 Pseudomonas sp. P5_A2_2 | reverse complement strand
CATCAGCCCAGCTCGAAGGTCGTGACGCCGAACACACGTTCGTGCGCGATCGCCGGAGGAGGGCCGAGGTACATGCGTGCGCAGCCGAAAACCTCGATCATGCCCTGTTGGTGCACGAGCGCCATCGCGGCGGGGTTATTCTCCGGAACATCGAGAAACAGCGGGCCACCCTCGGCAAATTCCGCCAGGCGCGCGTAGAGGGCATTGGCTGCCAGGGCGTCATCGGCGAACAAGGGGCCGATCTTGTAGCCTTCCCGGCTGCGCCTTACTACGCCATAGCCGCTTAGCCCGCCCTCGCGCCGGCAACCCACGGCGAGTGCATCGGCTTGGGTTATCCACCCGCTCAGGAAGGTTGCGCGCGTGGCGGGGAAGCAGGTGCGGTCGTAATCGACAACCTGATCGAACGGGAAGGTGGCCAACGGAACGATATCCTGGCCGTCTACCTGCGAGGTCGCCGGGCGTTCGGTGATCCTGGCACGAAAACGCATGTTGCGATGGGAGAAGACGAAACCACCCTTGGCGTAGTAGTCCTGCATCGCGAAGACGCCGTCCATGCCGATGCTCGCACCTGGGTGCAGGCGGGCGAGGAGTCGCTCGCGGCGTGCGTGCCAGAGGGTATTGCCCAGACCTTGACCGCGATATTCAGGCCGGACGATGAAAAAACCCATGAAACCGAATTCGCCATTGTAGGAGGTGATCGCACCGCCGCCGATCAATTCGCCGCCCTGGTACGCCGCGATGAAGGCGGCAGGGTCCGTAGCCCAGAACAGCTCGGCATCGTGAAGGCCGGGATTCCAACCCTCACGGGCAGCCCAATCGACGAGCTCGTCCAGCTCGGGACGGGTCATGTTGCGTATGACCAGCTGATTCGACACCGCGAAGTACTCCTCAGTCGCTAAGCGAGCGTGTGGTCCATCCCCACTCTGAACCCTTTCGGTATAGCTTCAACCCGAGTATTGATCCAGGTCGTCACGTCACCTGCAGAACATGTTCGTCGCCATTGGACTGTCCTCAGCGCGAGGCCTGATTGCTGTCAGCGAGGGTGGAACATGCACCTGCAAGAGCCGGGCCTGCCCGCGATGCAGACGACGCGACGTATCAGACAGAACGCGGCGCAGCTTTCGCGGGCAAGTGGAATGCTGCCCGGCCCTTCCTGGCGTGATTCCTCGTGCTAGATGAAACCACCTACTTGAATGCCTTGAGCAAGCGTGGTTCACCGCTCCTGAAGAACCTCGATTTAGGTTGACTGACTTCCTCAGGGCGTGAAGCTGCCGGTGGGAACCGGCAGAAACCGGCTAGTAACGCAAGCGCGGGAAGTTGCATTGCATTTGAGTATCTACGGACTAACCTC
>NZ_JBGCUL010001126.1:0-1356 GCF_054177685.1 Pseudomonas sp. P5_A2_2 | reverse complement strand
AGACAGTACCTCCCCATTCCAGCGCCTGAAGTACCCGACGAACCTGCTTGCCTCCGATTTCAGTTCCACAGAGCATGACCGGCGTATCTCCGCCAAGGGCATTGTTTGGTTTAGACATCCAGCATGCGGCCGTATTTCTGTTTTGGAACACCCTTTCAGCTAAAAGACAAACAAAGGCAACTCGATCTAGCCGTTCTGATGCGATGGAGTTGAGGGGCATTTGTTCACGGCTACGCCGCTTGAGCGTGGAGATTGACGAGTCGAGGAGCTGCTCCAAGCTGCACTCCTGAAGCTCAAAGGCTATGCGAACCACGTGTAAAAGCTGAGAGGAAAAGCCGGTTTTGATCTGAAGCAGCCGCTCTGAATCTTCGAGCGATACGCGATTGGTGCTGAAATCCCAAAATACGGCGATCGCGGCTTCGCGCAATTCGGCTTTTTTTACCTGACGACTAGCAGTGGTTTGGGTGTTCATCAGTTCGGAGTGTGCGAGCAACGGGACGCTCAGATGAGAGTCTGCGGGGGGAGGTGACAGTGAACCGTCACCAACAAATCCCACAGCACAGGCGGCAAGCTTAGCAGGGCACACCGATCTCGTAAATTCGGGGAAAATCTCGTTTTTTGCGTGCCTGGCGCTGAGCAGTCTTTGAAGAGTTCATCGCGTCTCCATCGTAAAACCAGGTGAATCCAACAGAGCGTACGCCCGGGGCCAATCAGATTTAAATAGCTTGATGGAGCGCAATCTGCATCCAGACGGGAATATCACTGTCTGCGAGCCRCTTGAATTCAGACGGGGTCATCTTGGCTTTTATACTGTTTATGACGGTGTCATTCAGGCCTTTTTTGCCTAAGTAGAAGAGGGCGCAAAGCGCTAATCCAACGTGGGTGCCGGCATGCTGCAGTTTCTCGGGGGAGACGTGGAGCAAGTGTACTAGCACACCACCAACCTTTACCTTGCGACTCGCACCGCTCGTGTAAAAAACTGGTTTGATTTGCATCTGGGTACTCAACCCGAAAGCCCTGACCGCTTCTGCACCATGCACCTGAATAATCTCGCGATTACGTCTAGCGATTATTCGGAGAACTGATTGGGTACTTGGTCGCACGTAACCAGCGAAATGACTGAGCTTTGGTCGCATATAAATACCGCGACTCAATCGCTCCAACTCACCTGATGCAGCCAGGCGAGATAAGGTTTTGGCCACAGCTGTGCGAGAACCTGCGTCAACAAATCGACCGATGCCGAATGGCTGCCCTTTGGGAGTGTATTTGATGCGTTTCACGATATTGGCGGTAACAGACATACCACTCACCAGTTTTGAGCCAAAAGCTAGCAAGCTCTTGCACGTATCTCAAACG
>NZ_JBGCUL010001125.1:0-1360 GCF_054177685.1 Pseudomonas sp. P5_A2_2 | reverse complement strand
GAGCAAAAGCGCAACACGCAGGTGTAGGTGTCGAGGCCGGCGTTCTTGCCACGCACCACATCCACGCCCAGGTGCCCGACGTTCAGTGCGGCCACCTTGACGATGTTGCGCAGCCAGGCTTCATAAGGCACTTCGAAACCGGCCTTGACCCGGTGTTTGACGATCAGGGTCACCACCTCATCAGGCCCGGGACTTGCCGGCTCACGGCGATTGGATTCAGACATAACGCAAGGCTCCGGCGAAACGGACATTGAGCGCCAGCCGTCCCGGCCCGGCGATGAAAATGCTGGTGAAGACAATCAGCAACAGCCAGCCGAACTGGCCTTCGAAAAGTGTCCACTCTGGATGCACGATCAACATCGACACCCACAGCAGAAACAGAATAGGCAAACATGCCAGACGCGCCAGCAACCCGCCGACGATCAGCAGCGGGCACACGACCTCGGCGAAAATCGCCAGCACCAGCGTCAGGTTCGCGCCCAGGTGGAAAGGGTCTTCGATGTTTTGCAACTCGGCACTGTAGTGCAGCAGCTTGGGCAAACCGTGCACCCACAACAGGAACAGCCCGCCGCTGACCCGCAGAAACAGCAGCCCCCAGTCTTGCGCCCGATCATCGCGTCGCGAAGCGTCCATGGCCTACCCACACAAATGAAAAACTACCGGCGTCGATGCACCGGGACTGGATTCGATAGTGCCGGGACGGGGGGAGGAAAAATTGAATGTACGTGCTCTGTTTGCGGGAAGACCGAGATCGACCAAACGACATAGAACCCTGTKGGAGCGAGCTTGCTCCCACAGGGTTATTTGTTGTTGCTTCTACCGGGTTATTCCTGCGGGTCGAGATTATCCAGCGCCCGGTTCACCGCCAGCTCGCCCAACATGATGATCTGCGCAATCCCCAGCAGCGCGTTGCGATGAGGGCTTTGCAAAAACCCCGCAAGGTCACTGGCCATGATGCTGGCCGAGGCCAGGGATTCGCAGGCGTGGGCCAAAAGCGTTTCAGTGTTGATGCCGGGGGCGATGACAAACAGGGGGCTGGGGTTGCGCGGCGGTGCCGGGTCTTTCGGAGGATTGAGGTAGTGATCCAGTGCGCGGTCGACGGCCTCGTGGAGCTTTTTGGAGTCGAGCGAATCGTAGGGGGAAACGTCGTCGGATTGTGGGGGATTCGGGGTTGGTTTGCACATGGTCAAGCTCCTTTATACCTGGTGAAACCACCAAAACCCGTCGCTAAACAAGTAAGGGTGGCAGCTGTACGCAGGTTAGCGAACCGGGAGGTATAAGACCCGGCAGACCCGAAGGTCTCCCGCGCACAGCCACCATGTCGAAAATTGCAAACACACGAATATGTGCAATAGAGACT
>NZ_JBGCUL010000045.1:0-15354 GCF_054177685.1 Pseudomonas sp. P5_A2_2 | reverse complement strand
CCGTGCCGGTGAACATCCACCGCGTCAACTGGCTGTGGATCAACCCGCAGGTGTTCAAGAAAGCCGGGATCGAAAAAGCCCCGACGACCCTCGAAGAATTCTATGCCGCCGGCGACAAGCTCAAGGCCGCCGGCTTCATCGCACTCGCCCACGGCGGTCAGCCTTGGCAGGACAGCACCGTGTTCGAAGACATTGTGCTCTCGGTCATGGGTGCTGACGGCTACAAAAAAGCCCTGGTCGACCTGGACCAGAAAACCCTGTCCGGCCCGGAGATGACCAAGTCCTTCACCGAGCTGAAAAAGATCACCACCTACATGGACCCGAACCGCGCCGGTCGTGACTGGAACATCGCCGCCGCCGACGTCATCAACGGCAAGGCCGGCATGCAGATGATGGGCGACTGGGCGAAAAGCGAGTGGACTGCGGCGAAGAAAGTCGCGGGCAAGGACTACCAGTGCGTAGCGTTCCCGGGCACTGAAAAAGCCTTCACCTACAACATCGACTCCCTGGCGGTGTTCAAGCTCAAGGCCGATCGCAAAGGCGACATCGCTGCCCAGCAAGACCTGGCCAAGGTCGCTTTGGGTACCGACTTCCAGAAAGTCTTCAGCATGAACAAGGGTTCGATCCCGGTGCGTAACGACATGCTGAACGAAATGGACAAGCTCGGCTTCGACGAGTGCGCCCAGAAGTCGGCGAAGGACTTCATCGCGGACGACAAGACCGGCGGCCTGCAACCGAGCATGGCGCACAACATGGCCACCTCCCTGGCCGTGCAGGGTGCGATCTTCGATGTGGTCACCAACTTCATGAACGACAAGGATGCTGACCCGGCCAAGGCCAGCGCCCAACTGGCCTCGGCTGTCAAAGCGGCCCAGTAATTCGTGATCGACGCAGGCAGGTCCTGCGGCAAACCCCAGAGAGAGCTCCGTCCCAATGTGGGAGCGAGCTTGCTCGCGATAGCTGACTGACATTACACCGCTATCGCGAGCAAGCTCGCTCCCACAGGGTGGAACTCTGTCCGGATTTCACTTCTTCACCTGGATTATCCCGATGAGCTCTGTGGCGGTTTTCAGCAAAGCCTCACCGTTCGATGCGCTGCAACGCTGGCTACCCAAGTTGGTACTCGCGCCGAGCATGCTGATCGTGTTGGTTGGCTTCTACGGTTACATCATCTGGACGTTCATTCTGTCCTTCACCAACTCCAGCTTCATGCCGAGCTACAAGTGGGTCGGCCTGCAGCAATACATGCGCCTGATGGACAACGACCGCTGGTGGGTCGCGAGCAAGAACCTCGCGCTGTTCGGTGGCATGTTCATCGGCATCAGCCTGGTGCTGGGCGTGTTCCTCGCCGTGCTGCTGGACCAGCGCATTCGCAAGGAAGGCTTCATCCGCACCGTCTACCTGTACCCGATGGCGCTGTCGATGATCGTCACCGGTACCGCGTGGAAATGGCTGCTCAACCCGGGCCTGGGCCTGGACAAGATGCTGCGTGACTGGGGCTGGGAGGGCTTTCGTCTCGACTGGCTGGTGGATCAGGATCGCGTCGTCTACTGCCTGGTGATCGCCGCCGTGTGGCAAGCCTCCGGGTTTGTCATGGCGATGTTCCTGGCCGGCCTGCGCGGTGTCGATCAGTCGATCATCCGTGCCGCCCAGGTCGATGGTGCGAGCCTGCCGACCATCTACCTGAAAATCGTCCTGCCGAGCCTGCGCCCGGTGTTCTTCAGTGCCTTCATGATCCTGGCGCACATCGCGATCAAGAGCTTCGACCTGGTCGCGGCGATGACCGCGGGCGGTCCGGGTTACTCCTCCGACCTGCCGGCGATGTTCATGTATTCCTTCACCTTCAGCCGTGGCCAGATGGGCATCGGTTCGGCCAGCGCCATGCTGATGCTCGGCGCCGTGCTGACCATCCTCGTGCCGTACCTGTACTCCGAGCTGCGAGGCAAACGCCATGACTAATCAACTCGGCAAACCATCGCTCAGCTTCAGCCGCATCGCGATCTACGCAACGTTGTTGCTGGCCGCTGCGATCTACCTGATCCCGTTGGTGGTAATGCTGCTGACCAGTTTCAAATCCCCGGAAGACATCCGTACCGGCAACCTGTTGAGCTGGCCGACCGTGATCGACGGCATCGGCTGGATCAAGGCCTGGGACGTGGTCGGCGGCTACTTCTGGAACTCGGTGAAGATCACCGTGCCGGCAGTGCTGATCTCGACTTTCATCGGGGCCATGAACGGCTACGTGCTGTCGATGTGGCGCTTCCGTGGTTCGCAGCTGTTCTTCGGCCTGTTGCTGTTCGGCTGCTTCCTGCCGTTCCAGACCGTGCTGTTGCCAGCCTCGTTCACCCTCGGCAAGTTCGGCCTGGCCAACACCACCACCGGCCTGGTGCTGGTGCATGTGGTCTACGGCCTGGCGTTCACCACGCTGTTCTTCCGTAACTACTACGTGAGCATTCCGGATGCGCTGGTCAAGGCCGCAAGGCTCGATGGCGCGGGCTTCTTCACGATCTTCCTGAAGATCCTGCTGCCGATGTCGATCCCGATCGTGATGGTCTGTCTGATCTGGCAGTTCACCCAGATCTGGAATGACTTCCTGTTCGGCGTGGTCTTCGCCAGTGGCGATGCCCAGCCAATTACCGTGGCCCTGAACAACCTGGTCAACACCAGCACCGGGGCCAAGGAATACAACGTTGATATGGCCGCCGCGATGATCGCCGGGCTGCCGACACTGCTGGTCTACATATTCGCTGGCAAGTATTTCCTGCGTGGGCTGACGTCCGGCGCGGTCARGGGGTAGAACATGGCAACTCTCGAATTACGCAACGTCAACAAAACCTACGGGCCCGGCCTGCCGGACACCCTGAAAAACATCGAACTGAAAATCGATGACGGGGAATTCCTGATCCTGGTCGGCCCGTCGGGCTGTGGTAAATCCACGCTGATGAACTGCATCGCCGGTCTGGAAACCATCAGCGGCGGTGCGATCCTGGTGGACGACGCCGATATCAGCGGCATGAGCCCCAAGGATCGCGACATCGCCATGGTGTTCCAGTCCTACGCGCTGTACCCGACCATGAGCGTGCGCGACAACATCGCCTTCGGCCTGAAGATCCGCAAAATGCCCACTGCCGAAATCGACGAAGAAGTCGCTCGGGTTTCCAAGCTGTTGCAGATCGAACACCTGCTCAGCCGCAAGCCCGGCCAGCTTTCCGGCGGCCAGCAGCAGCGTGTGGCGATGGGCCGCGCCCTGGCGCGGCGGCCGAAGATTTATCTGTTCGACGAGCCGCTGTCCAACCTCGACGCCAAGCTGCGGGTCGAGATGCGCACCGAAATGAAACTGATGCACCAGCGCCTGAAAACCACCACGGTCTACGTGACCCACGACCAGATCGAGGCCATGACCCTGGGCGACAAGGTTGCGGTGATGAAGGACGGGATCATCCAGCAGTTCGGTACGCCGAAAGACATCTACAACAACCCGGCCAACCTGTTCGTGGCGAGCTTCATCGGTTCGCCGCCGATGAACTTCATCCCGCTGCGCCTGCAGCGCAAGGACGGTCGTCTGGTCGCGCTGCTCGACAGCGGCCAGGCTCGTTGCGAGTTGCCTTTGGGCATGCAGGACGCCGGTCTCGAAGACCGCGAAGTGATCCTCGGCATGCGCCCTGAGCAGATCATTCTGGCCAACGGCGAAGCGAACGGCTTGCCGACCATTCGTGCCGAAGTCCAGGTCACCGAACCGACCGGTCCCGACACCCTGGTCTTCGTCAACCTCAACGACACCAAGGTCTGCTGCCGCCTGGCACCGGACGTGGCGCCGGCGGTGGGCGAGACGCTGACCCTGCAATTCGATCCGGCGAAAGTGCTGTTGTTCGATGCCAAGAGTGGGGAGCGGCTGGGGGTTGCCGGTGTGCCGAAAGCCGAGGTGCACGCTGATAACGTGGCCCGATTCAAAGGCCGCTGAAGAACAAATCTGTAGGAGCGAGCCTGCTCGCGATGGACGTCAACGATGACACTGGAAACCTGATACCCCACGGTGTTCTCAGGTTTCTCGCGAGCAGGCTCGCTCCTACAGGGGGGACATGTGGCGGATGGATTGTTGTCCGTCGCAACTGATGTAACCGCGTTAAAGAAGAAAAGTTAATAACAATAAAACGAGGAAGTAGGGATGAAGATGAAGAACAAGGTCCGGTTGATCTGCCAGGTTTCAGCAGCGGCAGCACTGGTTCTGGCCGGCAATGCGATGGCCGATGAAGCGTTCAGCTCCGACTCCAAGTGGATGACGGGCGATTGGGGTGGCGAGCGTACGAAGCTGATCGAGCAAGGCATCGACATCAAGATGGATTACGTCGGTGAAGTCGGCGGCAACCTCCATGGCGGTTTCAACGATGACAAGACCGCGCGCTACGCCGACCAGTTTGGCCTGGGCGCGGCGCTGGACCTGGAGAAGTTGTTCGGCTGGGATAACACCCAGGCCAAGATCCAGCTCACCAACCGTAACGGTGAGAACATCTCCAACGACCGTATCGGCGATCCGCGTGCCGGCACCTTGAGTTCCTCGCAGGAAGTCTTCGGTCGTGGCCATATGGTCCGTCTGACCCAGTTGTGGATTCAGCATCAGTTCTTCGACAACAAACTGGACGTCAAAGCCGGTTACTTCGGTGAAGGTGAAGACTTCAACACCTTCCCGTGCGAATTCCAGAACCTGGCGTTCTGCGGATCCCAGGTGGGTAACTGGGCCACCAACGTCTGGTTCAACTGGCCGGTCAGCCAGGCGGCGATCCGCGTGAAGTACAACATCAATGACGAGCTCTACGCTCAGATTGGCGCGTACAACCAGAACCCGTCGCAACTGGAGCACGGCAACGGCTTCAAGCTCAGCGGCAGCGGTACTGCGGGCACCGTGTTGCCGGTCGAACTGGTCTGGTCGCCGAAGGTCAACAGCCTGCCGGGCGAATACCGTATCGGTTACTACAAAAGCACTGCCCCTGCCGATGACGTTCTCAAGGACGACAACGGCCAGGACGCAGCGACCACGGGCAAGCCTTTTCGCGTCCACGATAGCAAGCACGGCTACTGGTTCGTCGCGCAGCAGCAACTCACCACTCACAACGGTGACGCTTCTCGCGGTCTGAACATCGCGGCCAACGCCACCTTCCACGACAAGGACACTAACGTCGTCGACAACTACCAGTCGCTGATGTTCGTGTACAAGGGCCCGTTCGACGCGCGTCCGAAGGATGACGTGGGCATCGGTTTCGCCCGTATCCATGTCAACGATGACGTGAAGAAAAACGCCGAGCTGACCAACGCGGCCAACGGTGTGTCGGACTTCGACAATCCGCTGTTCTCGCCCATTCGTGAAACCGAATACAACTACGAGATCAACTACGGCTTCCACGTGACCAACTGGCTGACCGTACGTCCCAACCTGCAATACGTCACGCACCCCGGTGGCGTGGATGAAGTCGACAACGCGCTGGTGGCCGGCCTGAAAATTCAGTCGGTGTTCTGACGCGTCTGCGATAAGCTTCTCTCCATGTGCGCATATTTGCGGACAGCCATGGCTGTCCGCTTTTTTTTGTGGGCCGCGCACCCCGGTGACAGATGATTTTCAGGACCGTGGCACATGCTTGAGCATCCGCTACAACGCTTCTTCAAATCCTTGCGCGAGCGCTCCGTGTTTGCGTGGGAGCGCTATCAGATGCGCGATGTGCTGGTGATCGATCATCCGCTGTGTCAGGCGGTGTTCAGTCGTCAGGGCGCGCAGTTGTTGCACTTCCAGCCCAAGGGGCAAAAACCCTGGCTGTGGTGCGCGGCGAAGTGGCCGCAGGTTGGCGCCATTCGCGGTGGCGTGCCGGTGTGTTGGCCGTGGTATGGCCGGCATCCGAGCGAAAATGCCTGGCCGTCCCATGGCTGGGCGCGCTTGCTCGACTGGAAGCTGCTCGACAGCAACAGTGACGACGATGGCGTGCGATTGCACTGGCAGCTGAAGTTGTGCGACTGGCAGGTGGACTTGCACGCCCACTTGGGTGAACGCATGGAGCTGCGCCTGAGCACCGAGCATCAGGACGACATGCCGTGCCAGTTGAGCCAGGCTTTGCATGCTTACTGGCGTATTGGCGATGTCAGTGAGATAGCGCTGTCTGGGCTCGAGGGCGCGCAGGGTTATGACCAGTTGAGCCGGCAGGCCTGTCAGCAGGAAGGCGAGTTGCGCGTGGATGGCGGTTGTCAGCGAGTGTTCCAGCATGACGGTGAATTGCAGCTCAACGACCACGCCTGGCAGCGGGCGCTGTGTATCGACACGGGTGAAACGGCTGACACGGTGGTGTGGCATCCCGGCTCGCGGCCATTGCTCGGCGTGACCTGGAACGAGATATCCGAATTCGTTTGCGTAGAGGCCGCAAGCGGCGGTACCGACAGCCTGTGCCTTGCACCTGGGGAGCGGGCGCATTTGAGTTTGCAGGCGCGGGTGGGGGCTTAGTTCAAGGGAGGCTGTGTCTGGACTGCCGCCATCGCGAGCAAGCTCGCTCCCACATTTGGAACGCATTCCCCTGTGGGAGCGAGCTTGCTCGCGATGAGGCCAGGACGGTCAGTACAAATACTGGATCAATTAAACTCATCCCCCACCGGATACCGGCTCGCATTCAAACTCTCCTTGATCTTGCGCAAATGCGGCTGGAAATCCACGCCCCGGCGCAAGGTCATGCCGGTGGCGAGCACGTCCAGCACGGTCAACTGGATGATCCGCGAAGTCATCGGCATGTAGATGTCGGTGTCTTCCGGCAGCGGGATGTTCAGGCTCAGGGTGCTGGCCTTGGCCAGCGGCGAGTTTTCCGCGGTCAAGCCGAGCACCGAGGCGCCGTTTTCCCGGGCGATGCGCGCCACTTCCACCAGTTCGCGGGTGCGACCGGTGTAGGAAATGATCACGAACAACTCGCCGGTATGGGCCACCGAGGCAATCATGCGCTGCATCAGCACATCCGCGTGGGCCGTGACGGCAAGGTTGAAACGGAAGAACTTGTGCTGCGCATCCAGTGCCACCGGGGCCGAGGCGCCGAGGCCGAAGAAGTGGATCTGCCGCGCCTGGATCAGCAGGTCGACGGCGCGGCTGATCAGGTTCGGGTCCAGTGCCTGGCAGGCGCTRTCCAGCGAGGCAATGGCGCTGCCGAAGATCTTCTGGGTGTAGGCCTCCGGATTATCGTCGGCTTCCACCGCGCGGCTGACATAGGCGGCGCCACTGGCCAGGCTCTGGGCCAGTTGCAGCTTGAGCTCGGGGTAGCCGCTGACGCCGAACGAACGGCAGAAACGGTTGACCGTCGGTTCGCTGACCGAGGCGGCCTGGGCGAGGGCGGCGATGCTGAAGCGGGTGGCCTGCTGCGGGTTGAGCAGGATTACCTCGGCGACTTTGCGTTCGGCCTTGTTCAGCTCTTCAAGGCGATTCTGGATTTGCTCCAGTAAATTTCGCACGCGGTCCATATAAGTATCCTTTACGCCTGCGCCGATAGGCGCGCGGCTAATGCAAAAAGGGCCTTTGGTGAGGCCCGTCACGGTGGCCTATCCTACTGATGGCTCCGACCGACCACCACTCGGAATCTGTATTTTGCGAAAATGTTGTGGTTATTACTACATTTTCCCTTGAGTGATGCCTTAAAAAAAGGTATTTGTAGCTTAACTTGATAAAAGAACAAACATCATGCTCTCGATTACGGTTGAACCGTGCACCTTTGCCTTGTTCGGCGCCCTTGGCGATCTGGCCTTGCGCAAGCTGTTTCCCGCCCTTTATCAACTCGACGGTGCAGGCCTCTTGCACGAGGACACGCGCATCATCGCGCTGGCCCGTGAACCGGGCAGCGAGCAGGAACACCTGGCGTTCATCACCTCCGAGCTGCGCCGCTATGTCGGTGCCAAAGAGCTGGACGAAGYCGTGCTCGAGCGTTTCCTGGCGCGCCTGAGCTACCTGCACGTCGACTTCCTCAACACCGAAGATTATGTGGCCCTGGCCGAATCCGCCGGCAGTTCGCAGCGGGTCATCGCCTACTTTGCGACCCCTGCCGCCGTGTATGGCGCGATTTGCGAGAACCTGGCCAAGGTCGGTCTGGCAGAAAACACCCGCGTGGTGCTGGAAAAGCCCATCGGTTCGGACCTGGAATCCTCGCGCAAGGTCAACGACGCCGTGGCGCAGTTCTTCCCGGAGAACCGCACCTACCGCATCGACCATTATCTGGGCAAGGAAACCGTCCAGAACCTGATCGCCCTGCGTTTCGCCAACAGCCTGTTCGAAACCCAGTGGAACCAGAATTACATTTCCCATGTGGAAATCACCGTGGCCGAGCAGGTCGGCATCGAGGGCCGCTGGGGTTACTTCGACAAGGCCGGCCAGCTGCGCGACATGATCCAGAACCACCTGCTGCAACTGCTCTGCCTGATCGCCATGGACCCGCCGGCCGACCTGTCCGCCGACAGCATCCGCGACGAGAAAGTCAAAGTGCTCAAGGCCCTGGCGCCGATCAGCCCGGAAGGCCTGACCACCCAGGTGGTGCGCGGCCAGTACATCGCCGGCTACAGCGAAGGCAAAGCGGTACCGGGGTACCTGGAAGAACCCAACTCCAACACCCAGAGCAATACCGAAACCTTTGTCGCCCTGCGTGCCGACATCCGCAACTGGCGCTGGGCCGGCGTGCCGTTTTACCTGCGTACCGGCAAGCGCATGCCGCAGAAGCTGTCGCAGATCGTCATCCACTTCAAGGAACCGTCGCACTACATTTTCGCTCCCGAGCAGCGCCTGCAAATCAGCAACAAGCTGATTATCCGCCTGCAGCCGGACGAAGGCATTTCCTTGCGCGTGATGACCAAAGATCAAGGCCTGGACAAAGGCATGCAGCTGCGCAGCGGCCCATTGCAGCTGAATTTTTCCGACACCTGGAGCAGCGCACGGATTCCCGATGCCTACGAGCGGTTGTTGCTGGAAGTGATGCGCGGCAATCAGAACCTGTTTGTCCGTAAAGATGAAATCGAAGCCGCGTGGAAGTGGTGTGACCAGTTGATCGCCGGGTGGAAAAAATCCGGTGATGCGCCCAAGCCGTACGCGGCCGGGTCCTGGGGGCCGATGAGCTCGATTGCTCTGATCACGCGGGACGGGAGGTCGTGGTATGGCGATATCTGATTTGAAACTGCCGCAGGGCGTCAGCGCCCATGCGTTCAAGAGCCCGGTGCTGCTGGCCGAAAGCCTGGCGCTGAACGTGGCGAAAAAACTGAGCGACGCGATCGAAGCCCGGGGCACTGCGACCCTGGTGGTTTCCGGTGGCCGCAGTCCGGTGGCGTTTTTTCAGCACCTGGCCAAACAGGCGCTGGACTGGCCGAACGTGGTCGTCAGCCYGGCCGATGAGCGCTGGGTGCCGGTGGAGCATGCGGACAGCAACGCGGGTCTGATCAAGCGTTACCTGCTGCAAGGCCCGGCGGCCAAGGCGCAGTTCCTGAGCCTGTACAGCGCCAGTGCCAACCTTGAACAGGCGGCGGAGCAGGCTGACCGTTTGTTGTCCGAGTTGCCGGTGATCGACGTGCTGATCCTCGGCATGGGCGATGACGGCCACACCGCGTCGCTGTTCCCCAACAGCCCGAACCTTGCCGAGGCATTGCAGGCCGATGGTGTCCGTCGCTGCTGGCCGATGCTGGCGCCGACCGTGCCGCATCAGCGCCTGACCATGAGCCGGGCGCTGCTGGCCTCGGCCAGGCATAAGGTTCTATCGATTTCCGGTCAGTCCAAGCTGACCACCCTGAGTACCGCACTGGCCGGTGACGATGTCGCCGCACTGCCGATTCGCGCGTTTCTGCAACCCACGTTAGAGATTTACTGGTGCCCATGAGCCAAGGAACAGCCGCTATGACAAACCCATCCCCGACCGTTTCCATGGCGGACAAAGTTGCCCTGATCGACAGCATTTGCGCGAAAGCGCGGATCCTGCCGGTGATCACCATCGCCCGCGAGCAGGACGTTCTGCCGTTGGCCGACRCCCTCGCGGCTGGTGGCCTGACGGCTCTGGAAGTGACCCTGCGTTCGCAATTCGGCCTCAAGGCCATCCAGATCCTGCGTGAGCAGCGTCCGGAGCTGGTGACCGGTGCCGGCACCGTGCTCGATCGCCACATGCTGGCGGCGGCGGAAGCGGCGGGCTCGCAGTTCATCGTCACGCCGGGCATCACTCGTGACCTGCTGGAAGCCAGCGTCGCCAGCCCGATTCCACTGTTGCCGGGCATCAGCAATGCCTCGGGCATCATGGAAGGCTACGGTCTGGGTTACCGCCGTTTCAAGTTGTTCCCGGCGGAAGTCAGCGGCGGCGTCGCGGCCATCAAGGCTTTGGGCGGCCCGTTCGGCGAAGTGAAATTCTGCCCGACCGGCGGCGTGGGCCCGGCCAATATCAAGAGCTACATGGCGTTGAAAAACGTCATGTGCGTGGGCGGTAGCTGGATGCTCGATCCGGAGTGGATCAAGAACGGCGACTGGGCCCGCATTCAGGAATGCACCGCCGAGGCTTTGGCGCTGCTGGACTGATCGCTTCACCCTACACCTCGTTGTGTGTTCTACGGCTTTACGGTGCACTTGGTCGGTGCACCGTTTTTTTTTGCCCGCGAAAAGTTGAGGCAATTAATACCTGTAGGAGCGAGCTCGCTCGCGATGGTCGTGAACGATAACGCGGGAACCCGATAGCCAGCGGTGCCTGGAAGTTTTTCGCGAGCAGGCTCGCTCCTACAGGTCAGCACAATTGCGCCAGCGCCGTGGTCAGCCGCGTCATGTGCTCGGCGGTGGTGGTCAGCCCCGGAGTGATGCGGATGCACGGGCCGCACGCCGCGCCAGTGCGTACCACGGTGAACAGGTTGTAGTCCTTGAGCAGCCGCTCGACCATCGCCTGCTGATCGGTCTGTGCGATGAAACGCATGGACGTGATGCCGCAGTACAGTCGCGGGTCGTCCGGGGTCAGGACTTCGATGCCCGGTAGTTCGCGCACGGGGCGGACCCACAGGTTGCGCAGGTAGTTGAGCCGAGAACCCTTGGCCGCAGCACCCCCCATCGCCCAATGTTCTTCGAGCACCAGCGGCAGGGTCAGCAGCGCCGGGATGTTCGGGGTGCTGTACGAGGTACGGGCGCGAATGTCAGTGGGTGGAAAATGCATTTCGCCCATGTCCGGGTCGATATCGGCCAGGCGTTCGGGGTCGATGTAGATAAAGCCGAGCGTCAGCGGTGCGCCGATCCACTTGTGCAGGTTGTAGCCGGCGAAGGCGATACCGAACTCGGCCAGGTCGAATTCGAGCTGGCCGAGGGCATGGGCACCGTCGAGGATGACGTCGATGCCGTGTTCCTTTGCCGCGACTGCAATCGCCTGCACCGGCATCACCAGGCCCGTGCGATGGGTGACGTGGGTCAGGGCCATCAGCTTCAGCCGTGGGTGTCGTGCGAAGGTTTCGCGGTAGGTATTGAGCAGGCTGTCGAAGGTTGCCGGGTGTGCGTGTTCGATCTCGATCACTTCGACACCACGATTACGCGCCAGCCAATGCATGGCGCCTTTGACCGTGTCGTATTCCAGATCGCAAACCAGTACCTGATCGCCGGGTTGGAGCCGGTTGTAATTGCGGATCAGCGACTGCAAACCTTCCGACGCGTTGCGGGTCAGGGCGATGCTGTCGGCGGGTACGCCGATCAACCTGGCCAGTTGCGCGCGGATCTTCAGGCTGTCGCCCTGTTCGAAGCGCTGGCGCACATAGACCGAATTGCTGCGGTTGATCAGCTCGATGTTGCGCTGGTATTCCTCGACCACCGTGCGCGACATGCGCCCGAAGTAACCGTTCTCCAGGTTGAGCGGACCGGGTTCGACATCGTAGCGGTCGGCAAAGGTTTGCCAGAAGGCTTCATCACGGGCGCGGCGGGTGTTGTCGGGCATGGGGCACTCGGTAGGTGTTCAGTGGCGCGGAGCCGGTTTGCCGTGTTTGGCGCGCAGCGGTTCGAGCAAGTCCGACAAACCGTTGTGGTCGATTTCCTGCATCAGGGCCAGCAGGCCACCCAACTCGCCGTGAGGGAAGCCCTCCCGGGCGAACCAGTTCAGGTAAGGGCCGGGCAAGTCGGCAATGATTCGACCCTTGTACTTGCCGAAGGGCATTTCGCGGGTGATCAGCAGTTCGAGCTTTTCAGGATTCATCGATCGATCGTCTTGATTCAGTCAGTCTGGAAAATACAGGCATTCCGACAAGCCCCTCGCCACAGAGGGTTAGCCGATGCTGATCGCCGGCAGCGTGGTCAAGGTCACGCTCTGTTGCTTGCGTGGCGCGAGGATTTCCGCCTCGCCATCCACCACCAGTTCATCGCGCTGGTTGAACACGCGGGTGGCAATGCGTACGCGAAATTTCGGCAGTTTTTCGAGGATTTCCAGGCGCACGGTCAGGGTGTCGCCGATCTTCACCGGTTTCTGAAAGCTCATTTGCTGGCCGAGGTAGATAGTCCCCGGTCCAGGCAGTTCGCAGGCGACCGCTGCGCTGATCAACGCACCGCTGAACATGCCGTGGGCGATGCGCTCCTTGAACATGGTGCTGGCGGCGTAGTCGGCATCCAGGTGCACCGGGTTGTGATCGCCGGACATCGCGGCGAACAACTGGATGTCGCGCTCTTCGACGGTCTTGCTGTAACTGGCGGTCTGGCCGACTTCGAGGGCTTCGTAAGGGGTGTTGGTAACCTGGGTCATCTGTCTCGATTCCTGTGACGAATTAAAAAATCCACAAAAAACTATTCGGATCGGTGTGGCCGAGGAGTGCTCAAGGCCTGTGCGATCCAGTTCAGAACATCGGCGATGATTTCATCGCGGTTGCTCTCATTGAACAGTTCGTGCCGCGCCTGCGGGTAAACGGTCAATTGCAGGTGCTGGCTGCCGGCCGCCCGCAACGCGTCGGCCAGATCCTTGAGACGTTTGCCTTCGCTCACCGGATCACATTCGCCGCCAATCACCAGCAGCGGCAGGCCCGGGTCGATCTGGGCGAGATTGGACGCTTTGCTGATTTGCTGCAAGCCGCCGAGCAAATCGATCCACAGTTGATTGGTGCAGCGAAAACCGCAGAGCGGGTCGTTGACGTACAGATCGACCTGCGCCGGATCACGGCTGAGCCAGTCGAACGGCGTGCGTGCCGGTTTGAATTTGTTGTTGAAGGAGCCGAACGACAGCCATTCGATCAATGCGCTGCGTCCTTTGCGACCCTGGCGCAGGCGTTCGAGACGGGCGATTTGCCGTGCCGCGCGATAAAGCGCCACGGGCTGGAAGTTCGAGCCGCTGAGGATTGCCCCGTGCAGGCTGGCACTGTGGTGCAGCAGATAGGCCTGGGTGATGTAACTGCCCATGCTATGGCCGAGCAGCATGATAGGTACGCCAGGGTGCTGCTGGCCGATGTGCTGGTTGAGGCAGGCCAGGTCGCTGACGACCTTGCACCAGCCATCATCATCGGCGAAATGCCCGAGGGTCCCGTTTTCGGCAGTTTTGCCATGTCCACGCAGGTCCGGCGCGCACACGCCATAGCCCTGTTCACAGAGTTTTTCCGCCAGGGGGCCGTAGCGACCGCTGTGTTCGGCCATGCCGTGGGCCAGCAGAATCATTGCCTTGAGGCTGCCGTCGGGTAGCCACTGGTTGACGAAGAGGCGGCTGTGGTCGCTCGTGGTCAGCCAGAAAGTGTCATGGATCATGGCGGTTCCTTTGCATGAGGCTGCCTGGTCGCAAACAGCTCGTTGCAGTTTATAGCGCATCCTTGGCTGGGCGTCTGATCAGCCTACGCCACGGCAGAAAGATTCATACGGTCAATGACGGCTGGGGGCATATTTGCCTGCTACGTCATAACTGCTAGTGTCCGTGAAGCTCCGCTTTTTGCATTTTTTTTGAAAAATGACAGAAAAGTGGCCCCGGATAGATTCAGGTAAAGAGGACAACAACAATGCAACCTGATTTCTGGAATGACAAACGCCCGGCCGGCGTGCCCCTGGATATCGATCTGGGAACCTACAAGTCGGTGATCGAGGTGTTCGAGCGTTCCTGCAAGAAGTTTGCTGACCGCCCGGCGTTCAGCAACATGGGCGTGACCCTGACCTACGCCGAACTGGAACGCCAGAGCGCTGCCTTCGCCGGCTACCTGCAAGCCCACACCGATCTGGTGCCGGGTGACCGCATCGCGGTGCAGATGCCCAACGTCCTGCATTACCCGATTGCCGTGTTCGGTGCCTTGCGCGCCGGGTTGATCGTGGTCAACACCAACCCGCTGTACACCGCGCGGGAAATGCGTCACCAGTTCAAGGATTCCGGCGCCCGGGCGCTGGTGTACCTGAACATGTTCGGCCAGAAAGTCCAGGAAGTGCTCCCCGACACCGATATCCAGTACCTGATCGAAGCGAAGATGGGCGACCTGATGCCCACCGCCAAGGGGTGGCTGGTCAACACCATGGTCAGCAAGGTCAAGAAAATGGTCCCGGACTATTCCTTGCCCCAGGCCATTTCTTTCAAGAGTGCGTTGCACATGGGCCGTGGCCTGGGTATCAAGCCGCTGAGCGTCGGCCTTGACGACATCGCCGTGCTGCAATACACCGGTGGCACCACCGGCCTGGCCAAGGGCGCGATGCTGACCCACGGTAACCTGGTGGCGAACATGCAACAGGCACGGGCCTGCCTCAGCCAGTCGGCCAGCGACGGTCAGCCGCTGCTGCGCGAAGGCCAGGAGGTGATGATCGCRCCGCTGCCGCTGTACCACATCTATGCCTTCACAGCGAACTGCATGTGCATGATGGTGACGGGCAACCACAACGTGCTGATCACCAATCCGCGTGACATCGCCGGCTTCATCAAGGAGCTGAAGAACTGGCGGTTCTCGGCGTTGCTGGGGCTCAACACGTTGTTCGTCGCGCTGATGGACCACCCGGACTTCAAGACCCTGGACTTCTCCAGCCTCAAGCTCACCAACTCCGGCGGTACTGCGCTGGTCAAGGCCACTGCCGAGCGTTGGGAGCAACTGACGGGATGCCGCATTACCGAAGGTTACGGCCTGACCGAAACTTCGCCGGTGGCCTGCACCAACCCCTACGGCGATCAATCGCGGATCGGCAYGGTCGGCATGCCGGTGCCGGGCACCACGCTGAAAGTCATCAGTGATGACGGCGTCGAGCAACCTTTGGGCGAACGCGGCGAGTTGTGCATCAAAGGCCCGCAGATCATGAAGGGCTACTGGCAGAAACCCGATGCCACGGCCGAAGTGCTGGATGCCGAGGGCTGGTTCAAGTCCGGTGACATTGCGGTGATCGATCCGGACGGTTTCGTGCGCATCGTCGATCGCAAGAAGGACATG
>NZ_JBGCUL010001124.1:0-1363 GCF_054177685.1 Pseudomonas sp. P5_A2_2 | reverse complement strand
GCGTATTACCTGTTCCGGGTTGTGCGCCCTAGGGTACTAGCGATGGTTGCGATAGCGTTCGGTCAAGGACTGCACGAGGGTGACGTAGGATTGCGTCTCGGCGTAGGGAGGCACCCCGTTGTACTCGACCACGGACGCTTCGCCAGCGTTGTAACCTGCCAACGCCAGCACCTGGTTCCCGTTGAAGCGCTTGAGTAGCCAGGCCAGGTAGCGCACGCCACCACGAATGTTCTGTCGTGCGTCGAACGGATCGTCCACGGCGAAGCGCTCGGCGGTGGCGGGCATCAACTGCATCAGCCCCTGGGCGCCGGCTTCGGAAATGGCGTTGGGGCGAAACGCCGATTCGGCATGTATCACTGCGCGGACCAGCGCCCTGTCGACACCATAATGACCCGAAGCGGCTTCGATCTCCCGCCGATAGGAATGGGTGTCCAGGCGCAGTGAGGCGACCTTGAAATCCTTCGTCGCCATGCACAGATAGCAGCCCCTGATGTAATAGAGCTCAAGGACATCGACCCGTGCGGAGATCCCGACAGGGCGCCGGCTCACATATTGACGTTTACCCTTGTGGATGAAGGTGAACACCCGAATCCGCACCGCGCCTGGGTCTTCGTCCCGCACAACCCGTGGCAGGGCCATTGTCTTGGCGCCTCTACCTGCGCCCGCCATGCCATTCAGGCGAGTGCAGCGGGCGCTGGCGATAACCTGGCTGGTGTAGCTGATGGCTCCGTCCCTGGCTTGGCACTTGAACATGGCGCTGGCGCTGGCGCACAGTGGAGCGACCAGCAAGGCCAGCTCGATGCAGCCAAGAAGGCTCTTGCGAGCCCATCGCCATGCTCTGGAACTCATCACATCACTTCGCTCCGCGCCGCAGGCGCCGATCAGGTCTGGGGCGCCTGGCCCGGACGCTGCCTTTGGAGGGCCTGGTCTGGGTGACCCGCCTTTTGCTCTGATAGTTATACCCCTTGTAACCGGCCTTGGAACTTGCGTTGACGTACGGGCTGCCGGCGTTCCCAGGCGAGGCACAGGCCTGATTGCTCGCACGACGCGTCGTCCCGGCTTGCCAGGGCCGGGCGCAAGTCCGATCCGCGGGTGACGGACCCGGAGCCGGGGCGGGACAGGCCCAGGTACGCGACGGCAAAGTTGTCATCGTAATCCGCCCGGGCCGAACTCATCCGGGAATGAAATACACCTTGCGCACCAGCGTGATGTTTTCCCAGGTTCCCTTGAACCCCGCCGCCACCACGAACGAATCCCCCCGGCCCGAAGGTCTTCGCCACGCCGTCCGCATCGGTCAGGCGTACGGTGCCTTCGAGGATGTGGCACATCTCGTCGTAGTCGCACTCGCAACTCGGTCCAGGCA
>NZ_JBGCUL010001123.1:0-1364 GCF_054177685.1 Pseudomonas sp. P5_A2_2 | reverse complement strand
TTGTCACGGTGTTTCAAGGCAGGCTCTGGGGTGTGCATTATTCCCATCACGTGTCAGGTATTTTTTATGTCGTTACGCATCTGCATTCTGGAAACCGACCACCTGCGTCCGGAATTGGTTGACCAATATCAGGGCTACGGGCAGATGTTCAAACACCTGTTTTCGCAGCAGCCGATTGCCGCCGAGTTCACGGTCTACAACGTGGTGCAGGGTGAATACCCAAGCGACGACCTGACATTCGACGCCTACCTGGTGACGGGCAGCAAGGCCGATTCCTTTGGCACCGACCCGTGGATCGAAACCCTCAAGAAATATCTGCTGACCCGCTACGAGCGCGGCGACAAGTTGCTGGGTGTCTGCTTCGGTCATCAGTTGYTGGCACTGCTGCTGGGTGGCAAGAGCGAGCGTGCAACCCAAGGCTGGGGTGTCGGCACGCACAAGTACAAGATGGCCGCCAAGGCGCCATGGATGAGTCCGGTGCGCGAAGAATTGACGTTGCTGATCAGCCACCAGGATCAGGTCACGTCGCTGCCGGAGAACGCCACGGTCATTGCTTCCAGCGATTTCTGCCCGTATGCCGCCTACCACATCAACGATCAGGTGCTGTGCTTCCAGGGGCATCCGGAATTCATCCACGACTACTCCCGTGCCCTGTTGGAGATTCGCCAGCAGGCACTGGGTGAGCAGGTCTACTCCAAAGGTATCGCGAGCCTTGCGCAGGAACATCACGGCGCCACGGTTGCCGAGTGGATGATGCGGTTTGTGGCGCACAAGCCAGCAGCTGATTGAAACTAAAAGCATCGCGAGCAGGCTCGCTCCCACATTGATCTCTGCAACACCGAAGATCCATTGTGGGAGCGAGCTTGCTCGCGATCGAGTGCGAAGCACTCGCCTGGGATCTAAAGCCACCCCGACTTCTTGAAACTCGCCCACAACCCCAAACAACCCACCGTAATAAACCCCAGCACTCCGAAATACCCGAATTGCCAGCTCAACTCCGGCATGTTCTGGAAATTCATTCCATAAATACCCGCCACCGCCGTCGGGAAGGCCAGAATCGCCGCCCAGGCCGCAAACTTGCGTTGCACCACACTCTGTCGAGAGGCCTCCAACAGCACCCCGACCTCAATCGTCTGGCTGGCAATATCCGCCAGGGTCGTCAGGTCTTCCATTTGCCGCGTTACATGGATCTGCACATCGCGGAAGTATGGGCGCATGTTTTTATCGATAAACGGGAAGCTCAGCCTTTGCAATTCCTCTCCTATCTCGATCATCGGGGCCACATAACGACGCAAGCGCAAGACATCACGACGCAGGCCATGTAGCTTCTGGATGTCGTAGTCATTCAATGAGCCGCATAACAC
>NZ_JBGCUL010001122.1:0-1365 GCF_054177685.1 Pseudomonas sp. P5_A2_2 | reverse complement strand
GTGATCGTGCAGTCCAAGAAAATCTCCCAGGGGGATGCCACCAGCACCCTCACTCAGGAAAACGCTTCCTTCATTCCGCCGTCGCTGGCCGACATGGAGACCGAGAGCAATATCCTGCGTTCGCCGGCCTTGATCCGCCAGACCATCGGCCAGTTGCGCGAAAAGGGTGAGTACACGCAGCCCGTGAGCGCCTTCAACAAACTGCTGGTGCAGCCGCTCAAACGGTTTGTGATCAATCCCGTTCGCGAACACGTGATCAACCCGGTTCGCAGCCTGCTCGGGCTGCAGACCGATCCGGTTCGCAGCCTGCTCGGGCTGCAGACCGATCCGGTACGCGACACCCTGCTCGATGCCCTCACGCAACAAGCGTCCGCTGCCCTCAAGGTTGAAACCTTGCCGGGCTCCAACGTGATCTCGATCGTCTACCACTTCCCTGACCCGGCCCAGGGCACCCGATTCGTCACTGCCCTGCTGCAAAACTACCTGGTTACCCGCCAGGAAATGCAATCGATCGACCTGCCGCAGAGTTTCTACGAGACCAAGAAAATGCAGTACCAGGTGCGTCTCGATGGCCTGGAAGCCAATCGCCTGGCCTTGCTCGAAAGCATCGGTTCGTCCGACCCCAAGGAAGAAATCACGTTCCGCCTCAACGCGATCAACACCGAGGAGCAGGCGCTCAACCTGTATCAGGACCGACTGCTGCAAAGCCAGCGCTGGCTCGATTACCTGAAAACCAGCCTGGCGACCGCCAACAATGCCAGATTCAACGACTACACCTTCCCCTACACCTTCACCACCACGGTCGACAGCGTCGCTTTCGAAGACCGCGAGATCAAGCAACTGGGTGAGCGACTGACGACCCTGGTCAGCCACTACATGGACGACCTGGCGGTCTTGCAGCCCGGCAGTGATCCGATGCAAATGGCCCGCGAGCAAATCATCCGGGCCCGTGGGCAATTCCTGAAGATTGTCAGCAACCGGATTCAGGAGCGCACCAGCGACCTGATGACGATCAGCTCGGTCATCGACCAGAAAACCGCGCGTATTGCCGAGTTCCAGAATCGCATCCATCAGTTGCAGGAAACCCGCAGCAAACTGCGGCAGATGGACACCGAGATCAACGCGTTGCACAAGGCGTTCGCCACCTATGCCCAGCGCTTCGCTGAAAGCAGCACGGCGCGCGCGCTGGACAACGACCTGTCCAACGCACGGGTGCTCAGCCCGCCTTTCGAACCGACCGAAGCGGCGTTCCCCAAGCCGATGCTGATCATTCCGTTCGGGCTGTTCACCGGTTTGCTGCTGGCGATTGCCCTGGTCTATGTGCGTGAGTTCTTCGACCACCGCTTCAAGCACCCTGCGCAAATC
>NZ_JBGCUL010001121.1:0-1365 GCF_054177685.1 Pseudomonas sp. P5_A2_2 | reverse complement strand
GTCGTCAGGCGTGAAATTGCACTGCACTTGACCACCGAATGCATCGGATTTAACCAGCAGGCTTTGTAACCATGACCGGTTGAATCCACAGCCAAAAGCGGCCCTACAGTTAATCCATGTCGCCTTTGGGCAAGCAACCCCTACCAAAAGCGGCCGGTGAAATAGGGCCGCTACTCTCTCCATAAATGGGGCATTACACCCACGAACGGSTGTTTGCCACCAAATTAGAGGGATATTCCCCACTCACTTTTCTCTCGTTTGAAACACTCAAAAATAGTTTATTAATTTACCTGGGCTTTTTCGCCCTGGTGTGATGGCTCATTAGTTGCACGCCCCCCGTGTACCCGCAATAGCTGTGTCCCAGACATCCTGGCGACGGTGGGTTTCGCCAGACTCGATATGTCGCGAGGGGTGAAAAATGAAACGCACGACATCACTACGCAGCTCCATCACCTTTCTGCACAGGACAAGCCTGCCCTGTGCGATGCTCCTTACCCTAACCACCATGGCAAGCGCCGTGCCGCTGGATGATTTCGGCCCGCCACCCCCGACGGACCCCTCGGCGTTCAGCAACCCGCCGGCCGACCTCGATGCTGCGGCGGCTGCCTTACGGGCCCTGCCACCCGCCAACCAGGGCGCCATCGCCCTGCCCAATGGCGTATTTGGTGACCGGAACACGCCACGGGCCGACAACGTGCTGCCGCCAGCCCTGCAGACATCCTTCAAWATCCCCACCAATGGCAAGCCCAGCCCATTGTTCGGGGCYCAGCCGTACACGCAGCAACTGCTGCTGTTCGAAGAATTCGGCACGGAAAAACTCGATCCGGCACTGCCGGCCCCACCCCTGACCTTCCCGGTTCCGCTCGTCGGCCCGGCGCCCACGCAGGACCCGAACAACATCGCCCGCAGCGGCCCTTCGCCCACGGCGCTGGAAGCCTTCATGCGCCAGCCGGGGCTGTTCCCGTTTCCGTCGCAGTTTTCCAACGTGCTGGACCGCAACCCGTGGCAAGCGCAGATCGAAGCCTTCCTCAACCGCCATCCGGTCGGCTCGCCGGCCGAAGGCCGGCCGCCAGGAAAAGGCTGGTCGCACCAGCGCTGGAACGAGTTCTTCCCGCAGGTGGGCTTCAAAACCGTGCAAGCGGGCGCCCAGATCAACAGCGGCATGCGCGACCACCGACAGTTGCACAACTACGCCGTCGGTGAGTTCGGGCCTGGCGGGCTCTACAACCAGACTTCGAGCAACCCGGTCATTGCCGGCACCACCAAAGGCATCAATGTCCGTTTTCACCCCAACATGCCGATTCAGGACCACAAGGCGCTCTGGACCTTCGACGGCACCTTTCCGCCAAAACTGTTGATGGTGCG
>NZ_JBGCUL010001120.1:0-1365 GCF_054177685.1 Pseudomonas sp. P5_A2_2 | reverse complement strand
ATACAGAATAGTCCTACAAAGCCGGGCTAGCTGGTCTTACCCAACACGTAGACCCGCATCCGCGCACAACCCGGCAAAAAGTCTTGATGGCTGAGCAAACGGAACCCCGCCTGCCTGAACTCGCTTTCGACCTCGGCTTTGCTCGGCAACGGCCCTTCCACGCCTGAACGCGCGCCCTTGAATCGACCGTCGAGGCGCACCGCGACAATCACCGTATCGCGACTGACCCGGTAAAACTCGCCAAGCATCGCCAGGCGATGTTCCGGGTTGGTAAGGTACTGAAACAGTTGCATGCAAAAAATGCAGTCAACCGCATTCTCGGACAAGCCAATCGAGAACGCAGAGCTTTGAAAGGTCTTGACCCGCTTCAACAAACTCTGCGGGTGATGTGTGCGGGCATGATCGAG
This sequence comes from Pseudomonas sp. P5_A2_2, assembly GCF_054177685.1. Lineage (NCBI taxonomy): Bacteria > Pseudomonadati > Pseudomonadota > Gammaproteobacteria > Pseudomonadales > Pseudomonadaceae > Pseudomonas > Pseudomonas sp. P5_A2_2. The sequence goes on along the minus strand of NZ_JBGCUL010001120.1, from coordinate 958 downwards.
GATGTCCTGGGACGGATCCGTCGCGAGAATCACCCGATTGGCATGTTCGGCCAGCACCGACCAGAAACGCCCCACACCGCAGGCCACGTCGAGGATCAGCCCCGGCTCGCCGGCGACCTTGAGTGCCTTGCGCACCAGTCGCTCCTCACGCCAGAGCGCCAGACGCCCGGCCAGACCCGGCGCTTGCGGCTGAAGGCAGACGCGCGCGTGCTCCTGGTCGTAGCGCCGGGCAATCTCAAGCTCGATGGCGGATGGAGGCTGAGCGGACATTTGCAATGGCTCTTGATGAAAGTTCTACAGGCCGCAAGTCGGCGACCGCCGTGTGAAACAAAACCGGAGCACTCAATCTTTGGCCAACACACCGTCGACCACTGGACCACGACATCCGGCAAACATGTCCAGATCCTGGTTGTAGACCTTGCTGTTGACTTCCAGCAGGCCAAGCATCGAATGGAACAGGTTGTCCTGGCTCAGGGGCTTTTCACGACTCTGCTGCAGGCAACGGGTATCTACCGCAAACGACTTTTTATAGCTGTCGGAGAACCACGCAAACATGGCTACATGCTTTTGCTGCTCGGGTGCCAGCATGTAAGGCGTGCCGTGGAGGAACAAGTTGTATTCACCCAGGGACTCGCCGTGGTCCGACAGATACAGCATCGCGGTATCCACTTTGTCCTGCTTACTGCGCAACAGATCGATCAAGGTCGACAGTACATGGTCGGTATATACCAGGGTGTTGTCGTAGCCGTTGACGATACTTTCACGACTGCAATTGTTCAGGGCATTACTCTCGCAAACCGGGGTGAAGCGTTCGAACTCTTTCGGATAACGCTTGAAGTACTCCGGACCGTGGCTGCCCATCTGGTGCAATACCAATACCGTGTCCTTGTCCAGGGTATCGATGAAATTCTGCAGCCCCTGCAGCAGGATTTCGTCACGGCATTCACTGTTTGCGCAT
>NZ_JBGCUL010001119.1:0-1366 GCF_054177685.1 Pseudomonas sp. P5_A2_2 | reverse complement strand
TTGATGACCTCGTTCAAGCGCAGCAGGCTGTTGTTGTTGTACGAATACAGGCCCATGGCCTGGTCCTGGAATTCCGGGTGGCAACGATATTCGCCCCAGCCATGCTGTGCGCCGATATCCAGCAGTGTCCGATACGCCTTGATGGAGGCTTTGTTCATCGCCGTATCATCGGTGATCGGGAAGCCCACGATGAAAAGGAAAGCGCGCTCGAAAAACGGCGCAGGCAACGCAAAAGGCCTGAGGTTCCAGATCGGCACGTTCTGCAGCGCAGGCAGGGTGCGGTAAGCCTCTTCGAAGACGCGATTGGCTTCGAGGATGCCTTGCGCAGTCTGTGGAATGACCGGAGAGAACCACATATGGCCGCGCATCGGATGCGGGTTGCCTCCGGCACGCGTGCCCATACCGAAGAAATCCATGTTCGGCACACCCACATCCTGCGGGTAAACCGTCCACTCAGCAGAAGCTTTGCGCGGATCGGTCTGGATCTGGCCAGCCTGAAAGCGCACACCCTTGATCGATTTTACCGCCAGCTCCTGTACTGCCTCCCACTGGGCCTGGATCACCTTCGGTGGTCCGTAGAACTTCAGGTTAAGCACCCAGTAAGGAATGTTGTTGTCCTGCCCATACTTCTGCAGTTCAGCCGAGTAACCGACACTGGCTTTCGCAATCAGATCAGCATGCTGCTTCTGCAACTGCGGCGGACCTTCGTAAAAGGCGTCTACAAGATGTTTCGTGTAATTGCTGATGCCGAGCAGTGGACTGCCCATTTCCGGCGCACCAGAGGCTAACCCGGTGTTCTCGACGTACTTGAGCAATTCCACTACGGCGTGCAGATCGTCATAACGCGCGGCCATCACCATGCCGTGCATGAAGGCCTCGGGTGCCGGCATCAACCAGATGCCCATCTTGGTGACAACGCCGAAATTGGACTGGGAAAAAATGCCGTCCAGGATCGGCCCCATCCCCATCTTGAATTGTCCCCACGTCTGGGAACCGGGTAGCGCTCCCATTCCTGTGCGAACCACCTCCCCATTGGCCAGCACCACCTCCATGCCGCAGTGCGAATCGAAGTGGTTGCGAAAGCGCGACAACGTGTGGCCCACACCATGGTCAAGCGCATTGCCAACCACACTGCCCCAGCCCGGATCGGCGACGTCCAACCACACCTTCAGGCCACGTTCCTGTATGTAGTTATACAGATCGAAATAGCTGACGCCAGGCTCCACGATTGCGTAGCCGTTGCTTTCGCTGACCTCAACGATTCGGTTCATCCGCTTCAGGTCCAGCACAACACTGCCGCCATGATTGGGCGCTGAACCGCCGTAGCCGAGGTTTTTGCCGGTGGAAATCGTATACAGCGGTTTGG
>NZ_JBGCUL010001118.1:0-1369 GCF_054177685.1 Pseudomonas sp. P5_A2_2 | reverse complement strand
CGGCAAGCCTTCCTTGCCCTTGAGATTGGTCAGGATCGAGGCGCGCCAGACCGACGATATGTCGAAGGCGCTCACGGCTCGAACGCGGGCCACATAGGCGCCCGCGTAGATGCCCACAACATCTACACCGGTTGCGCCAGTGCGCGGCATCTTGATCCAGTTGCCGCTGTCCTTGCGCCACTCCACGTCATAGCCAACCGCACCGTTCACCGCTGGCCAGGTGATCGTCATGGTGGCGACGGCGATGCCTTGGGATACGACTGAACTTGCCGACAGGGTGACGTTCGCCGGCGCCGGCACCACGGTAATCGGAATGACGCTGATCGGCCGTTCTTCCAGTCGAGCACCGGTGTCGATGAAGGCGAACTTGCTCGAGTCGTACTGAACGGCCGAGATTTCAAATACGCCCGGTTCCGGCCGCGACACGGCGGTCACCCGGTACAGCGGCACAGCCAGGTCATCCGCATCGAGCGCCCAGACCAGCTCGCGCTCCGGCACCGCCGAATACGCGACAGTGACGGTCACCGCGCGCCCTGCTACGGACTGCACAGTGCGCCCTTCGCACTTGCCATTGGGCAGGTTCAGGATCAGTCGGTCGCCGGCCTTGGCTTGAGTGTCGCGGTCCAGGGTGATGGTGCGACCAGCAACTGCGGAGATTCGCCCACCGATTGCGCGGCCCGCCAGTAGCTCGTCGGCCACGGGGATCACGTAACCAGGCAGAGGGATGCGACCGTCGAGCCCCACCTTGAAGCTGACCGCCCGGTCTTTGGAGTTGGTCAGCAGCGCCCACTTGCCGCGGCGTTGCGCCTCCGACTCGCGGGTGCATCCAATGGCGCCGATCTCCAGTGGGTTGTCACCGTAACGCCGTTGCAGCTTCGGATCGGTCACCGAAGTGACGTCGGTGTCGTAGTTGTTCGCCGGGTTGTCGTAGCTGATCAGAGCTCGACTGTAGCGCGTGCGCTCCGACGCGCTCGAGTAAGTGAACTTGCCATCGATGACGTTCGCCCTGGTGTAGGCAAAGTCGAAGTCGGTTGCGCGCGGCATGTCGGACAAGCTGAACAGCTGTCCTTGCGCCCAGTAGGTCATGCCGCGGTAAATCGCCGAGATATCGCGCAGCAGCGACCAGGCATCGGCCTTGCCCTGCAGGTTGAGGTTGCAAATGAAGCGCGGCTCTTGCCCGCCCTTTCCGTCCGGCACCAACTGATCGCAATACTGGGCGATCCGGTACAGCTCCCACTTGTCGACCTGCCACGACTTGATTCGGCGGCCGAGGCCGAAGCGGTCATTTACCGTGATTCCGTAAGTCACCCACGCAGGATTATCAGTCCAGGCGAGCTTGAAGGTACCGTCCCAGATGTCGGTGTAGGAG
>NZ_JBGCUL010001117.1:0-1370 GCF_054177685.1 Pseudomonas sp. P5_A2_2 | reverse complement strand
CGCTATCCCGGCCCGGCTGAAGAGTGGCTTCAGGTGTTACCCCAAACAGTGACTGGTTTTGCCATTCGTACTGCACGCACTGGGCAACAGCCTTGTCAGATTTTTTCGAGTACAAAACTTTGCGCGGACCTTCCTGCCTGGCCTCGTTCATCGTTGGTGCCATGCACCCTGCCAGCAGCATCACCGCCATCGCCCCAATCAAAATCCGCATGACTCTTCCTCGTCCTGAAAGGGGGTGACTGTAGCACTGGGGCGCCAGAAACGAAAAAGCCCGGCGTGTGGCCGGGCTTCGAATTATGGAGTGCGATCAATCTCTTTGTGTGTACCTATACGCCTTAGCTCCGCAACTGTCCCAACAAGCTCAAAACTCAGTTTGTGGCTGTGGTTCGCGGTTATGTGAATCGTATAGACTCCTGGCCGCTTATAACCAGAAAGTTTCTCAAGACGCAATTTCTTGGGCTGAGGATCTTGGAGTAGTAGTCGATATGCTTCCTTGAAAGCAGCCTTAACGTCTTCAGCAAGAGCACTGTAAGAATTCTGAAACGACTTGCGGCCTATGTCGATGGCCGTAATCTTCAGCCTCACAGATCGTCAAGGAATTTGTCGATGTCAGCTGGCTCACTCAAAATCACTGGAGTGTGGTCAGACTCTTTGTCTGCATTGCTTTCCAAAATGCTCCAGCGTAGCTCCTCGGCCATGGTGTTAAGCGAGGTCAGCGCGTCTAGTAGTCCAGCGTACGCATCAACAACGCCGTCTTCATCGTTTAAGCGTGGATCGTTGATTGCGCACTGCATTTTTGCCTTAGATTCAGCGTAGGATTTAACCAAGCTGTCTTGGAGACTCTCCAGGACAGGCACTACGTTTTCTTCCGGTATCAGCTTGGAAGCTTCTCCAGATGCTATCGAGTCTTTGACCGCAACAAACGATCTTTCAGCTGCATTGAGCAGTTGGCAATGATGGGAGATGGCTTCAATCGTGCCGTCGATATCTCTCAGCAGGTCGAGAGACCGCACAGCGCCAACACCCATGAGCTCTGCGGCAGAAAGCGCATCAGCTAAGTGGTGGTGGTTTGCCGAATTCATCATAAATTCCCTCAGTGATAACCCGGTGAATGGACTACCGGGTCGCGATTATCTCTACGTTGATGTCCTTGTCAACTGAAATCCGCGATACAAAACCATTACGAACGATTTCGTAGCGCTCACAACGTGACTATAGATGAGACGGTCAAACGTACAACCAGTTCACGGAATGAATCAGCTATCGAAATGATAGATGCAATTGATTGCACAAAAATTACCGAAAACTCGTAGAGACATCCGTTTATGTAGTTGATTGTGCGTCTTTATGCCTGAGTATCAGGCGAATAC
>NZ_JBGCUL010001116.1:0-1371 GCF_054177685.1 Pseudomonas sp. P5_A2_2 | reverse complement strand
GGTCGGGGTTGCGCCCGGCTCGACGGGCGAAGATATTGCCGACGGCGTCGATGCTGACAGTACAACCCGCCTCCTCGCACCATTTGACGAAGATGTCCCGGGCCTGGCGGTCGAGGTCGGTCAGGGCCAGGCGACACACGCCGCCCTTGACCGTGGCGCCGAGCCTTGCCAGTTCCATGAGCGATTGCCACAGGCGGTCGCGGTTGATGTGCTGATGGCTGGACTGCAGAACGTCGACGGCAGCGTTCATGATGATCTCCTCAGGCTGTTCTTGTGTGTTTCTTCAGGCAATTCGTTGGTGAACTTGAGGCCGCCATCGCGGGCAAGCCCGCTCCCACAGTTGATCGGGTGTACACAGTATTAGTGTACGACTTCAGTCCCTGTGGGAGCGGGCTTGCCCGCGATGAGGCCCTCACTTACACCGCTGATTTCGCAACAGATGGGCTGGGCCGCATCACATTCAACCCGTAATAAATCAAGCCCCCGAGGGCCGAGCCGGTAAACCAGCCATAGCTGTAGAACCAGCTGAAGGCATCGCTGCCCAGGGACAGCAGCGTCAACACCACCGGCACGCCGAAGGCGAGGAAACCGCACCAGTTCCACGCCGGGTACACGTCATCGCGGTACAGGCCGGCAAGGTCGAGTTGCTGTTTCTTGATCAGGAAATAGTCCACCACCATGATCCCGGCGATCGGCCCCAGCAGGCTCGAATAACCGAGCAACCAGTTGGAATAGACGGTTTCGAGACTGACGTCCGAGACAATCAGGCCCAGTTTTTTCAGCAGCTCATGGGCCATCAATGCCAAGCCGACAAACCCGGTGAGCAATACTGCCTTGGTACGGTTGATGGCCTTGGGCGCGATGTTCTGGAAGTMATTGGTCGGCGACACGATGTTGGCTGCGGTATTGGTCGACAGCGTGGCGATGATGATCAACGCCATCGCCAGTGCGACCCAGACCGGGCTCTGGATATGACCGATCAGGGTCACCGGATCGGACACTGTCACGCCGACCAGCTTCACCGACGCGGCGGTCATCACCACGCCGAGGGACGCGAACAGGAACATGGTCAGCGGCAAACCGATGATCTGCCCGACGATCTGGTCCTTCTGGCTTTTTGCGTAGCGACTGAAGTCCGGAATGTTCAGTGACAGCGTGGCCCAGAAGCCGACCATCGCCGTCAGCCCGGCCGCGAAGTAGCTGGCCACGCCAGCACCTTCGGGGCGCTTGGCCGGAATCGCCAGCAATTCGCTCATCGACACGTTGGGCATGGCCCAGACCAGCAGGCCTGCGCCCACCAGCACCAGCAGCGGTGCCGACAGGGTTTCCAGCCATTTGATCGACTCGGCGCCGCGAATCACCACCCACAGG
>NZ_JBGCUL010001115.1:0-1372 GCF_054177685.1 Pseudomonas sp. P5_A2_2 | reverse complement strand
ATGCAGGAAGGCGCTGGCGCGAATATCCAGCACGATCATCTTGCCGTGACGGGTGACGCGCAGGTGGTGCAGCTCCTTGATCGGCGACTTGGCCTGGCACTGGCCGGCGCGAAACGCGCTGAAATCATGGGTGCCGAGCAGGTACTGGGCGGCCTCGGCCATGCGCTCGACGTCCAGCGGACGGTGGTTCCAGGTCACTTCTTCGTTCAGGTGTGCGGGGCGGATCTGATCGTTGTAGATCACATAGCGATAACGCCGGGCAATGGCCTTGAACCGCGCATGGAAATGCGCTGGCATGACCTTGGCCCAACTGACACTGACGTCGTGGGGCAAGTTGATGTTGGCGCCCATGGTCCAGGCCTTCATCGAACGCTCGACCTGGGTGTCGAAATGCACCACCTGTCCGCAGGCATGCACCCCGGCATCGGTACGCCCGGCGCACATCAGCGAAACGGGTGAATCGGCGACTTTGGACAAGGCGTTTTCGAGGGTTTCCTGCACGGTGAGCACCCCGGACGCCTGGCGCTGCCAGCCGCGGTAGCGCGAGCCCTTGTATTCGACGCCCAGCGCGATGCGGAAAAAGCCGTCGGCTGCCATTTCGGCGGCCGGGTTATCTATATTTGCCAAGGAGGGACAGCCTGCTGATGTACCAAAGGCGGGCATTATAAGGCCGACTGGAGGGGATGCCAGTACAACTGAGGGACTGGAGTGAATGTTAGGGCCTCATCGCGAGCAAGCTCGCTCCCACAGGGGATCTTTAGTGGATGCACATTTTGTGGTCAACACAAAACCATTGTGGGAGCGGGCTTGCCCGCGAAGGGGCCACCGCAGACGACATCAATTCATGGACCAAACAAAAACGGCAGCCTCAATAGGCTGCCGCTCTGTTTACAACCTACCGAACACTCAAGCCAGGCGCGAAAGCATTTCCTCGGCTTCACTCTTCTGCTCGGCACTGCCTTCGCTTACCACTTCATTGAGGATGTCGCGGGCACCGTCGCTGTCGCCCATGTCGATATAGGCCTGAGCCAGATCGAGCTTGGTGGCGGCTTCGTCAGTGCCCGAGAGGAAGTCGAAGTCATCATCGTCGCCCAGCGCGGCATCTGCTTCGGTGAAGGTCGGCTCGCCGATGCTGTTGGACAGGCTCTCCAGCTCGGCGTTGACATCATCCAACTCTGCTTCGAACGCATCCGGCGCGTCCATTTCATCGGCCAGCGACAGGTCGAAATCGGCCGGTAATTCCAGATCATCCAGTGCAACCTCGGGAACAGCCGGGGTTTCGGCGACCGGAAAGTCCTTCACGCCTTCGTCCAGATCCAGCAGGAAATCATCTTCAGCCAGTATCGCCGGCAACGGTTCTGCACCGAGATCC
>NZ_JBGCUL010001114.1:0-1377 GCF_054177685.1 Pseudomonas sp. P5_A2_2 | reverse complement strand
CTTCGATAGGGTGAGTAAGCTGTGCTCATGAATCAGCCATCAATATCTTCATCTTCGCCCAGCCCCCGTGGCCCAGCCGATCACGACATTCGAGACCAGATTGTCGCGGCGGCCAATGAGCATTTCAGTCAGTACGGCTACGGCWAAACCACGGTTTCCGACCTGGCCAAGGCCATCGGATTTTCAAAGGCCTACATCTACAAATTTTTTGATTCCAAGCAGGCGATCGGTGAAGCCATCTGCGCAAATTGCCTGGCAGAAATCGTCGCGGCTGTGGAGCAGGCTGTCAATGTAGAAGACCTGTCGCCGACGGAGCGCTTTCGACGCTTGGTCAAGACGGTGATCGCCACAGGTGTGAATCTGTTCTTCAACGACCGAAAACTCTATGACATTGCAGCGTTCGCGGCGTCGGAAAGCTGGCCCAGTACGCAGGCTTATGACGCACGGATCAAACACTTCGTGTTGCAAATCGTGCGGGAAGGGCGAGAAATTGGCGAATTTGAACGCAAGACTCCGCTGGACGAGACGGTAGAATCGATACATCTCGCGCTGCGGCCATTCGTCAATCCTTTGCTGTTGCAGTACAACCTCGATTTCGTCGAGCAAGCGCCCACGCTCACCTCCAACCTCATCTTGCGTAGCCTCATGCCTTGACCTTCGGCTAAACGGTTACGGCATACCCGGGTCAGCACCCGATCATCAAAACGGCTTCTCACTTTGCCCTTCTTCCCATCTTTCGAAGGGCATTTTATTTATATGATTTGTGACTATTGACTGAATTGGTCACATGAATAAGTATGGGGATCCGTCGCTTCTACTGCTTCATCTCAGTGATACCCATAGAGTTCAAACAATGAAAACAATATTGCTCAAGAGCCCATTGGGCCTTGCTGTCGTGCTCGCATCCTCAAGCGTTTTTGCAAGCGGCTTCGCTCTCAATGAACAAAGCATCAGTGGGATGGGATCCGGGTTTGCCGGTCGCTCCTCCTCCGCTGAAGATGCGAGCACGGTCTTCGGTAATCCCGCGGGAATGTCCCGCTTGAAAAGAGAGCAGGTCAGCGTGGGGGCGGCGACTCTTTTCGCGAAGTCCGACATAAGCCAGACCCGCAGTACATTCGGAGGTCAGGAAGATGGTGATATGGTGCCCACGACCACGGTGCCTATGGGTTACTACGTCAAACCCATCGATGAGCATTGGGCGTTCGGTGTTGGTTTTTATGTACCGTTCGGTCTGATGACCGATTATGGCAGCGGTTATGCCGGGCGTTACTACGCCAACAAAAGCGAGGTCACGACACTTACGTTCCAGCCCACCGTCAGCTATGCCTTTAACGACAAGGTTTCGATCGGGTTCGGTCCCACCATCAACCGTATCAG
>NZ_JBGCUL010001113.1:0-1378 GCF_054177685.1 Pseudomonas sp. P5_A2_2 | reverse complement strand
CCGCGGCGCAATTGCACATGCCGTTCGCCGCGACTGAAATCCACAGCAATGGCACTGTCGGCATCCAGGGTGACTTGCGATTGATCGGCCAAGGTCACCGTGCGGATTTCCCCTGGCGCCGAGACATAATCCGCCCCCAGGTCATCCATCCAGCGCGACGGTTGCCAGCCGGTGCCGAGGCTGATCATCAACAGCAGGCACGCGGCCATCGCCAGCGCACCTGACCAGCGTCCGACCGTGCTGCGCCGCGAGCGTTTCATGGCATTGAGATAGCCTTGCAAGGCAAAAGCGTCTTCATCGGCGAGCGTGCGCGCCGGCCCTTCGCTCAACTCCCACAAGACCTGCGCCTGGACATACGCCTGCGCATGAGCGGGATCGGCTCGCAACCAATGGCTGAACGCCGCCTGATCACCACTGCTGGGCTGATCATGCAGCAGGCTCAGCCAGGCCAGCGCGGCCTGCTCCTGAGCGGGCGTCGGGGTGACGCGTTCGAAGTGGTTCACGGTGCTTTCCCTGGCGTTCGTGTTTCGGGCTCCCGAAGGCTGGCCTTGCAGGCTTCGAGGGCGCGCATCATATGTTTTTCCACGGCACTTTGGGACAAACCCATGGCCTTGGCGATCTCGGCGTACTTGCGGCCGTGAATGCGATTGAGCAAAAAGATCTGCCGCGTGCGCTCCGGTAATGCGCGTAACGCCGCTTCAACGTGACGCAAATCGTTGCCCGCCTCCAGCGCCGCTTGCGGTCCGCTGCCATGGCTGTCCGGTGGCTCGACCATCAAGCCTTCGCTGGCCCGGACCCGCGTGCCTTCACTGCGCAAATGGTCGATGGCGATATTGCCGGCGCAGCGCAGCAGATAAGTGCCGAGCTCCTCGACCTGCACCAGCGGCCGCCGCCAGAAACGCAGGAACAAGTCCTGCACCAGGTCAGCCGCCGTCGCCCGGCAACCGACGCGCCGACTCACCAGCGCCTCCATTTGTGAGCGCTGGGAGAGAAACACCTGGAGAAAATGCGCACGGTCGCCGCGCTGTTCGTCGCGTTCGATATCGTGGGGGTCGGGGGGCATTGTGATCATCGTTCATGTTTCGACCTGAAAACCAGGGAGGCCACGACAGCGTCAGGGGGCCGGCAAGGCCGCAATATTAATGATAAATATTCTCATATGCAAAAGTATCAGCCCATGCCCCATGGAATCCAAAAGCCACCGAATCGAGTAGGAGGCGGATTTACATCCGCCGTCCTCTCACACCACCGTACGTACGGTTCCGTATACGGCGGTTCAGGTTAAGCGGTTAAGCCGGGTTATCGTGTCCAGTATTGAGACCAGCCCGAGTCGATCCCAGAGTTTCTTCGGCAGCGCCTGATTCATATGGGGTGCTCC
>NZ_JBGCUL010001112.1:0-1380 GCF_054177685.1 Pseudomonas sp. P5_A2_2 | reverse complement strand
ATATCATTCCGGTTTTCTCTCTCACTAGTTGCACATCACTCTTCAACCTGCCATCTGAGCGCCAAGGTCGAGACATGACGTCAAATCAGCCACTGCCAGATCTTGCTGGCCATTCTTCCCGCCTGCACGCCCCATCCACGCCGACCAGCGAGCGCTGGATGCCATTCGCGTTGTTACTGGCGTTCATCGCGTTCTACTTGCTGCCACTGATGAGTCACGGCCTGTGGATTCCCGACGAAACCCGTTATGCCCAGATCAGCCAGGAAATGCTGCAGGGCGGGAACTGGGTCTCGCCGCATTTCATGGGCCTGCGTTATTTCGAGAAGCCGATTGCCGGGTACTGGATGATTGCCATCGGCCAGGCGGTGTTTGGTGACAATCTGTTCGGGGTGCGCATCGCCTCAGCGCTGAGTACCGGGTTGAGCGTGTGGCTGACCTATATGATTGCCCGCCAGTTCTGGGGCGATCCGCGCAAAAGCTTCGCCTGCGCGCTGCTCTACATGAGCTTCGGGCTGATTGCCGGTCAGGCCGGGTACGCCAACCTCGATCCGCAGTTCACCCTCTGGGTCAACCTGAGCCTGGTTTCCCTGTGGTTTGCCATCGACAGTCGCAGCACTCGCGCCCGCCTGGGATTCTGGGCGGTGCTGGGCATCGCCTGCGGCATGGGCTTCATGACCAAGGGCTTTCTGGCCTGGCTGCTGCCGGCGGTGATCGCCCTGCCCTACATGCTCTGGCAGCGTCGCATGGGCGAACTGTTGCGTTACGGGCCACTGGCTGTTGGGGTCGCCGCGGCAGTCTGCTTGCCCTGGGCATTGGCCATTCATCATAAGGAACCGGACTTCTGGAATTTCTTCTTCTGGAACGAGCACGTACGCCGCTTCGCCGCCGACAACGCGCAACACGCACGCCCGTGGTGGTTCTACCTGCCGATGCTGGTCGTTTCCGCCCTGCCCTGGGCTGTGTTGTTGCCGACAACGTTCATCCAGGCCTGGAACAACAAGCGCCAGCCCGTCAGCGGTTTTCTCCTGCTCTGGTTGTTGTTGCCATTGGCGATTTTCAGCATAAGCAGCGGCAAGCTGCCGACCTACATCATGCCGTGCCTGTTGCCGCTGGCGCTGCTGATGGGCCATGCGCTGACCGGTCTGCTGGAACAGGCACGGGAACGGACGATTCGCTTCAACGGTTGGCTCAACGTCGTCATTGCCACGACGGCCTTGATTGCTTTGCTGTACCTGCAATTGAGCAAGGAGATTTTCGAGAACACCGAGATGTTCAGCCTGTCCCTGGCGTTCATCGTGCTGCTGGGCTGGATCATCGCCAACGCCCTGCAAATCCTGCGGCCATTGACGTTATGGGCGATGCCGGCCCTCGGCATCTGGC
>NZ_JBGCUL010001111.1:0-1383 GCF_054177685.1 Pseudomonas sp. P5_A2_2 | reverse complement strand
TGGTTGGGGATCAATTCATGCACCCGGGCCAACGCCAGCGGCACGATGCCGGGCGGGAAGGAGCCGAGGATCACCGCCAGTAAAGCCAGTGCCGCGAACGAACTGCTGATCGATAAGAGGCCAACCGCCAACGCCTGTATTACCAGCACGATGCGGATCCCCGTTTTCGCGCCCAGTTGGTCGGCCAGAAAACCGTAACTCACTGGCCCGACAATCGCGCCAAGGCCATACATCACCCAGATCAGCGCGCCGACATGCGCCCCGGCATTGAGCCCGCGGGCGACGTAATCCACCAGGAACACCATGGCCGGCACCAGTCCGGCGGCCATGAACGCGTATTGGGCGAACAGCAGGTAAACGCTCGGGTCGGTGGGGGCAGGCGACGAGGTATCCGACGGCGCAGCGGCGACCGGGTGCGCAGCGGTTGGCCAGCCAAACCAACTGGCGGCAGTGAGAACCAGGGCCAACAAGCCAAGGCCGAACCAGGTTTGCTGCAAGCCGAGGCTCAACAGCGGCGGCACGATCGTCCCCGAGCCGGCAATGCCCAAGCCGATGCCAAGGAATATCGCACCGCTGGCCAGGCCCCTGCGGGTCGCCGGTACGTGAGGCAATACGGTTCCCGCCACCAACACCATGATCGCGCCACCGGCGATCCCCGACAGCAGGCGCCAGCCGAAGAACCAGCTCATCGACAACGGAAAACCACAGGCGAAAAACGCCAGCGTCACTGCCAGCATCATCAGGCGCAGGGCGGTTTTGTTTGAGGTCCGGCGTGCCAGTGGATGGCCAATCAGTGCGCCGATCAGGTAACCCACCAGATTGGCGGCGCCGAGGTACACCACGTCGCTGGCGGAAAACCAGTGGGCCTGGATCAGCGAGGGAATCAGCGGCGTATAGGCGAAACGCGCCAGGCCGATGCTGACCAGGCTGGCGCAGAGGCCGGCGAAGATCGGCAGCCAGATCGCGCGGGCTGCAGGAATAAGGGGTGCAGGAGTAAGGGGAGCAGATGAGCTGTGCATGTGCATAGTCCTGTGGGGAACTCAGGCCTTCAGCATATCGAGATTATTTGAAGCATTAACGCAGCGATTACGCGCTATGCTGATGCGTAAATGCATCATCAGGAGAGCGCTATGAATTGGGATGACGCCCGGGTATTTCTCGCGGTTTGCCGTGAATCGACGTTGCGTGGTGCGGCGCGGGTGTTGGGGGTCGACCAGGCCACGGTCGGTCGGCGCATCACGGCGCTGGAAAAGTCATTGAGTGCGACCTTGTTCCTGCGTACCTCCGACGGTTATGCGCTGACGGCTGTCGGTGAAGCGGCGCTCAAGGCGGTGGAGAAAATGGAGCATTCGGCGCTGGAGCTGGAGCGCCAGATCCAGGGCC
>NZ_JBGCUL010001110.1:0-1384 GCF_054177685.1 Pseudomonas sp. P5_A2_2 | reverse complement strand
AACTACCAGCCCATGACCACGATCAAGCTTTATGGGCGGCTCAGACAGTTTGGTCGGTCCTTTCGTCTCTCTGTCCGGTCGCCGGCTGAAGCAATCAAAGCCCTGTGTGTTCAGATTCCGGGCTTTGAACGGTTCCTGTCCAACGCAAAGTCTCGCGGGATTGAGTTCGCAGTGTTCCGTGGCAAAACGAACATCGGGGAAAATGAGTTAGGTTTTGCCGGAGATGGCGACATACGAATCGCGCCGATCATTTCCGGCAGCAAGAAGGCTGGCGGACTGCAAACAATTATCGGGGCCGTGCTCATCGTCGTCGGCCTAGTTATCACTGGCGGCACCTTCGGCGCGGGTGCGCCATTCGGCTCTGCACTGATAACAATGGGCGCATCCATGGCCATTGGAGGAGTAATCCAGATGTTAAGTCCGGCGGCGAAGGGCCTGAAGACCAGCGCCGCACCCGAAAACACACCCGGCTATGCCTTCGGCAGCGCGAAGAACACCACCGCATCCGGCAACCCAGTTCCGCTTTGCATCGGCAAGCGCCGCTGGGGTGGCGCGATCATCAGCGCCGCGATCTACGCCGAAGACCAAATGTAGTCAGACCACCAAACACCACGACCGCCCATGAGGCGGTTTTTTTATTGCCTGGAGGAACGCATGGGCGCAGCACAGCAGGTTGAAATCGTCGGCGCCAAGGGCGGATCGGACAAGCCGAAGACTCCGACCGAGGCGCCAGATAGTCTGCGCTCGGTGGCCATGGCCAAAATACTGATCGCCATGGGCGAGGGTGAGTTTGCCGGCAATCCAACGGCCCAGGACATCTACCTCGACAACACGCCGCTGCAAGATCCTCAGGGCAACATGAACTTCCCGAACGTGAAGTGGGAGTACCGCGGCGGCTCCGTCGAGCAGGGCTACATCCAAGGCATTCCGTCGATCGAGAACGAAACCTCCCTCGGCATAGAGCTGCGCAGCGGTACGCCTTGGGTTCGCGCCATCAACAACACTGAGCTGTCGGCCGTGCGCGTTCGCTTTGCCTGGCCTGCGCTGCAATCGATCGATGGCAGCGGCAACGTGAACGGCTACCGAATCGAATACAAGGTCGAACTGGCCACCGACGGCGGCGCCTATCAGCAGGTCCTCAGTGAGGCCGTGGATGGCAAGACCACCAGCACTTACGAGCGCACGCGGCGTATCGATTTACCGGCAGCTACCAGTGGCTGGCTGATGCGCATTACTCGCATCACCCCCAACCAGAACAACAACAAGATCGCCGACACCATGCAAATCGCGGGCTTCACCGAGGTCATCGACGCGAAGCTCAGCTACCCGAATACCGCGTTGCTCTACATCGAATTCTCGGCCGAGCAGTTCCGCAACATCCCGG
>NZ_JBGCUL010001109.1:0-1386 GCF_054177685.1 Pseudomonas sp. P5_A2_2 | reverse complement strand
TCTTGTAGGGCAATCCCTACCCCCAACCTTCCATCCGGCTGAGGCGAATCTCTCTTGCCCCCCGATTTGCGCGGTCCCCAGCGTCCACTAGGCTTAATCCMACAGCAGTCATCAATAACAAAGGTGTGGGTATGAGCCAGGTCGATTCAAGTGCAGGGGCCAATGATGTTCTGGTCAGCTTTCGTGGAGTGCAGAAGAGCTACGACGGCGAGAACCTGATCGTCAAAGACCTCAACCTGGACATTCGCAAAGGCGAATTCCTCACCTTGCTCGGACCGTCCGGCTCCGGCAAGACCACCAGCCTGATGATGCTCGCCGGCTTCGAAACGCCGACCGCGGGCGAAATCCTGTTGGCGGGGCGCGCCATCAACAACGTGCCGCCGCACAAGCGCGACATCGGCATGGTTTTCCAGAACTACGCATTGTTCCCGCACATGACGGTGGCCGAGAACCTTGCGTTTCCGCTGACCGTGCGCGGCATGAACAAGAGCGACGTCAGTGCCCGGGTCAAGCGTGTGCTGAGCATGGTCCAGCTCGATGCCTTCGCCCAGCGCTATCCGGCGCAGCTTTCCGGCGGTCAGCAACAGCGTGTGGCATTGGCCCGTGCGCTGGTGTTCGAGCCGCAACTGGTGCTGATGGACGAGCCCCTCGGCGCACTCGACAAACAACTGCGTGAACACATGCAGATGGAGATCAAGCACCTGCACCAGCGCCTGGGCGTCACCGTGGTCTACGTGACCCACGATCAGGGCGAAGCCTTGACCATGTCCGACCGTGTGGCGGTGTTCCACCAGGGCGAAATCCAGCAGATCGCGCCACCGCGCACCCTCTACGAAGAGCCGAAGAACACCTTCGTCGCCAACTTCATCGGCGAGAACAACCGCCTCAATGGCCGACTGCACAGCCAAACCGGCGACCGTTGCATTGTGGAGCTCGGGCGCGGTGAGAAGGTGGAAGCCTTGGCGGTCAACGTTGGCCAGACCGGCGAGCCGGTGACCCTGTCCATTCGTCCGGAGCGAGTGAGCCTCAATGGCTCCAGCGACCAATGCGTCAACCGCTTCTCCGGGCGAGTCGAGGAATTCATCTATCTGGGCGACCACGTCCGGGTGCGCATGGAAGTCTGCGGCAAGACCGACTTCTTCGTGAAACAACCGATTGCCGAGCTCGATCCAGCGCTCGYCGTCGGCGACGTGGTACCGCTTGGCTGGCAGGTCGAGCACGTTCGTGCGCTCGACCCTCTTTTAGAGGCGAACTGATCGCCCCGCAATACCAACACCAACCTGCACGTGGAGAGAACAATAAATGTTGAGATCCCTGAAATTCACCGCTTTGGCACTGGGCATGATGGGCGCGGCGCACGCAATGGCGGCCGGCCCGGACCTGACC
>NZ_JBGCUL010001108.1:0-1388 GCF_054177685.1 Pseudomonas sp. P5_A2_2 | reverse complement strand
GTTCATCGTGCAAGCGTCCTACAACTCCGACTCGTCCGGCACTGACGCCCCGCTCAGCCTGGTGCTTCAGCACATCTCCCAGCTCAAGCCGGTGCTGGCCCAGAACGCCGACGTGATCCCCTTCATGAAGGCCGGCTTCATCGGGGCCTACGGCGAGTGGTGGGGCAGCTCGAACGGGCTGGACACCAGCGATACAAGTCGGGCGGCCATCAAGGACGCGCTGCTGGCCAACACGCCCGCTTCCACGATCGTTCACTTCACCGCCTCGAGCGACTTCGCCAAGTGGGCCCCGGGCAATCCGACGGGCGCTGCCGCGGCGCGCATGGGCTTCCAAAACGACTGCTTCCTTGCCAACGACACCGACGCGCATCAGTTCACCGGCCTGAGCGACCCGATGCGCGACTACATCAAGACGATGACGCAAACCACCAGCTTCGGTGGCGAGACCTGTAGCGACGTGTCCAACCCTGAGCAACGGCGCATAACATGCGCAGACATCTTGAGCGAAGGGGCCGCCTACAAGTTGACGTGGCTGGGCAATGGCGGGCTTTTCCCTGACAGCTGGAAGGCCGCAGGATGCTTTCCCCAAGTCAGCCGCTCGATGGGCTACCGCTTGCAGCTGGACGGCGCAAGCCATGTCACCACCGCCGCGAAGGGCAGCACCGTCGCGGTCAACGTGAACCTGCGCAACGTGGGCTGGGGCCGCATGTTCTCCAAGCGTCCGCTGGTGGTCACGCTGCGCAACAAGAGCACGGGTGCCACCATCACCGGCTCGGCCGGTAATCTGAGCACGGTGGCCGCCGGCGCCTCGGGACAGATCGCCGTGAATGTGAGCATCCCCTCGGGGGCCGCGGCCGGCACCTATGACGTGCAGATCAGCGCACCCGACATCTGGTCCACCACCGCTGCCGACGCCCGCTTCGCCGTGCGCTTCGCCAACGCCGACAGCGGCGCTCAGACCTGGGACGCTTCCGCCGCGCGCTTCTCCACGGGCACCACCCTCAGCGTGCAGTAGTCGCTGTAGCTGGCTGCAGCTGGCGGTAGCCAACAGCAGCATGCACCACTTCAGATGCCCGCTTTCGCGGGCTCTTTTTTTTGCGCTCGGTGCCTGGACCAAACCGTAACTTTCATTGCCTGATTTTTGCGGCGGCACTGCTGGACGTCGGTCTTGTAAGTCACCGCAACCGAACCCTGTCCATTTGCGGCACAGAGCGCCGGGATTTGGTCGACACCCGAGCCTCAGAGGGGGTGGTTCGGATCCTGCGATCGAAGACTGCATCCGCATGTGACGGCGGTCCGCAGTTCCGGACCGCCGCGCACAGGCCAGCGCACCACTGCCCTGTCCGATCTACGCACCGGTACGCCCTGTCCGATCTACGCACCGGTAC
>NZ_JBGCUL010001107.1:0-1390 GCF_054177685.1 Pseudomonas sp. P5_A2_2 | reverse complement strand
CACCAGTTCGGCACCCAGTGCCTTGAGCACCTTGCGGCGTTCGATGCTCATGGACGACGGCATGGTCAACATCAGCTTGTAGCCACGGGCGGCGGCCACGAAGGCCAGGCCGATGCCGGTATTGCCGGAGGTGGGTTCGACGATGGTCATGCCCGGCTTGAGTTTGCCGCTGCCCTCGGCATCCCAGATCATGTTCGCGCCGATCCGGCACTTGACCGAGTAGCCGGGGTTGCGCCCTTCGATCTTGGCCAGGATGGTCACACCACGCGGCGCAATGCGATTGATCTGCACCAGCGGCGTGTTGCCGATGGAGTGGGCGTTGTCAACGAAAATGCGGCTCATGGCTGGGTCCTTAACGACAGCATTGAAATAGGGCATCAAGGTAAGCCTCTTGCCCGCAGGCGTCCAGTCGGGGCGTACGTCCACGTATTACTGCAGTCAATGGCTTTGGATCGTCAGAGATTTGCCACCATGATACGTCGATACAGTTGGCCCCAGCGGCCCCTCATCGGCCTGATTGTGCTGCTGATAACACTACACATCGCCTTGCCCTGTCTGGTGCGCAACTACCAGGCATTCAATGCCCGCTACGAGCCCCCCCAAGCCGCAAGCCGGTCAAGTTTTACGAGTGACGGTGTAGCGGCCTGTTTCTTCGGCCGCCCGTGGAGCGTTCGCTTGCAACTGCAAGTAGTCCCAGCCCAGGCAGGCCAATGCCAAAGACCGGGGCACCGTTTCCCGGCCACGGCTGTAACGACTGATGCTGCGGGTGCTGACCCCCAACGCCTCGGCGGCCTGTGTGAGTGACAGCCCGGTGCGAGCACGCCAATCGATGAAGATCCGGGTATTTTCGTCGGAGGCATTTTGTGCGATCGCATCCAGGTACAACGTGTCTGCACCAATCTGGATGTCTTGCTCAGACCATTCGACGCACCAGCCATCATCACTCAGAGCCGCACCATCGAAAGCGCGTCCCTGCAATGGTTGCAAGCCTGGAAAGGCCAGCAAATCCCGGCTCAGGTCGACAGTCAGTTGCTGGCCGTCAATAAAGGTCAACGCCAGGCAGTACTCCGGTAGTGCCTGTACGGCCAGCAGTCGTGGTCGTTTCATGGGTAACATCGTTTCCAGTCCTCGAGCAGTTGCGCCTGATGGGCCCTGACCCAATCCAGTGCTTCCCTGATGATCAGGGGCGGAGCCCTGCCTGCCATCACCTCGACGGTTTCCAAGCTGAGCATGACGTCCAGGCCGCCACCGGTCAGGTGGACATGAGGCGGCGGATGATCCTTCTCGCGCAATTGAATGCGGTATGTGTCGCGAAATCGGTATTTAGTAGACATGCCCGGCAAGCTATCGCCAAAATGGCGATAGCTCAATACTGGCCACGCGCCGAGAC
>NZ_JBGCUL010001106.1:0-1391 GCF_054177685.1 Pseudomonas sp. P5_A2_2 | reverse complement strand
CTCACAAGGCTGCGCTTTGCCGTTTGCAGTCACGAGCTTCCTGATCCCGGAACACGCTCTGCGAGTCTTTTATGAATAAACGTCCGTTGTATTTCGATTACGCCGCCACCACGCCGGTGGATGAGCGGGTCATCAAGGTGATGGTCGAGTGTCTGGGCTTTACCGGTAATTTCGGCAACCCGGCCTCCAGCTCCCACGCATTCGGCCAGCAGGCCCGGCAATCGGTGGAGCAGGCGCGACGCCAGGTCGCCGAACTGGTCGGCGCGACGCCCGAGCAGATTGTCTGGACCTCAGGCGCCACCGAATCCAACAACCTCGCGCTCAAAGGCGTGGCTCAGGCCCGCGGCATTGGCGGCGGCCATATCATCACCAGCCAGATCGAACACAAAGCCATTCTCGATACTGCGAAGCAACTGCAGGATGCCGGTGTCGCGGTGACTTATCTGGTACCGGACGCCGAGGGCCTGATCACGGCGCAAGCGGTAAGCGAAGCCATGCGCGAAGACACCTTCCTGGTGTCACTGATGCTGGTCAACAACGAACTGGGCACCCTCAACGACATTCCCGCCATCGGTCAGGTCGTGCGTGATCGCGGGGCGTTGTTCCATGTCGACGCCGCACAGGGCGCAGGCAAAGTGGCGATCGATCTCGGGCAGTGGCCGGTGGACCTGATGTCGTTTTCCGCGCACAAGCTCTATGGCCCCAAAGGCATTGGTGCGTTGTACGTCGGTCCGCGTGCACAACAGCGTTTGCAGGCACAGATCCATGGCGGCGGGCATGAGGGCGGTTTGCGTTCCGGCACGCTGGCGACCCATCAGATCGTGGCCATGGGCGCGGCCTTTGCACTGGCGGCGGCTGCGTTCGATGAAGAGAAAGCCACTATTGTGCGTTTGCGTGAACGCTTGCTCGAGCAATTGCAGAGCATTCCCGGCGTGCGTCTCAACGGCAGCCCGACCCGGCGCATTCCCCATACCCTGAGCCTGACCTTCGACGAAGGTGAGTTCAACCCGGCGGCGTTGCTGGCCTCGATCGCGTTTTCCGCGACCTCGGCCTGCAATTCCGCGAGCAATACCCCATCTCATGTACTGCTGGCCCTGGGGCATGATGCCCGCTCGGCCAGTCGCACCATCCGCTTGAGCCTCGGGCGTTTCACCACCGAGCAGGACATCGACCAGGYGGTTCAACTGATCAAGGCAGCCTGCGCCAGTGCTCCGGCATTCTGGCAATAAGGCGACGAAGCGCCGGCGCTGATCGGCACCCAACAATAATGATGAAGTGGTTAGCAGGAGACACGATGAATACGCAGCTGTCGATCAATGGCTCGGTGCCTCAGCGCCTGGCGCAAACCCGCGAACTGATGAGCCGGGAGGGCATTCACGCCTTGCTGGTGC